>DASTJX010000348.1:0-4205 GCA_035716265.1 Nitrospira sp. | reverse complement strand
TGCATATGCTTTGGCACGAGGGCCTTCATACGCGGGGAAGCTTTCATGAGGACATCGTTTGCGCGCATATCAATACTCACATCCGCAAAATCCGCAGGCGCATGTATCTCGGCAATCCTTATGCCCCAACATCGGGCCGCGGGATGCTCAGAAGTGGCTGATTTCAGGTCGATGAGCGTCCCGAGAGTGAGGTATCTATTGTAGGGACTGTAGGCAGGCGAATACGAAACAGATAGGGGTTAGTCTGACGGTGGTTGGCTTATCGTTCTTCCTGAATCGCGGAATCTTCGCACATTCTTGTCTTGTTGGGCTCAAGTAAACTGCACCTCTTTTCCGAATCTGATTGCCGCGGCGGTGTCAGCACGCCGGTGGATTGGGTGGATGGAATCGAACGCAGTAGTGCCGGCGAGACGAAACTGATCTGAGCTCTTGCCCACGCTTTAGAGAACTTCTGTTGCAAAACTATTTTCGGAGGGCCCTCATGCGTCAGGACGGGCTGTGGCCATACGGTGCCTTCCTCCTGTCATCGGGAAGACCGCCGCTTCCGGCGGGCGCTCTTGGTTGCCTCTTTACCCAATGCCGTCCTCGTGCGCTTGGGCAGGTGCGCAATGTGCGCTTGCGTTTTGCAGCGGTTGCGGCTTTTTTGATGTTGCGGCGCGCGGCTGTGCGTTGCTTGGCTGTTGCCATAAGTGCTCCTTAGGTTGGTAAGGACATTGGGGATTCATGCACTTGTCGTCCAATGCACGATCGTGTAAGAGACACATGATGGCGAACAAACAGGGGTCCCACAGCTAGTAATTGCCCAAGTGCGTTCTCTGGATCTTCGTCCATGTAAGGGGTGAGCGGCTCACTGGTCTTGATTACGGACAGAGCCCTCTGTCTTGAGCGAACGCCTCGCTTCGGCCTTCCTGAAGAATTCTCCTCGCCGGCCCTGCTGGCTATAATGTGGATTGTCAATTTTTATCCAATCTCTGGCCGGTTCGATTTCGCCATATGGACTGTCCGCTCTCTTGGCGACAATGCCCTCCAAGTCTAACTGACAGGCGAGCCGGTAGAGGTCCGTTCCAGCTCCTCTTGTATGCTCGACATAGAGGATGTCGGCGCATCGAGCTGGCAGGAGACGTTTCAGTTCGATTTTTCGCCACTGGAGCGGCAACGACCGAAGATCACTGCCGTTCAACCAGAGCAAGTCAAAGGCAAAGTATCGCGCCGGCTTCGCCCGTTGCATCAGCGCCGTAAACACCGTTCGCCCCGACTCATCGCTCGCCCCGAGTTCCCCATCAAGAATGGCATTGTCCACGTGCAGTTCTCTCGTGATGGCTTCTCCAAGGTCCCGGAAGCCGGTGAGTCGGTGTTTGCTCTTGGAATAGAAGCGGCACCGCCCCTGTTCGATCACTGCCAAGGCACGAAAACCGTCCTGTTTGATTTCATAGAGCCATTCTGGGTCATCGAACGGCTCCAACATGGCACGTACTATCATGGGCCCCGGAATCATCATGGACCTGACAGGATACTGGGGCTGTCTTAGGATGGAATTAGGAGGGGCTTAGAAGTTACTTATCTCGCTTGTTGTTTGGAGTGGGCGGGCTGGGTCGAAGAATGCTTGGTGCGCCTCGTCCCTTGAGAAGGGCATGCCCTTAAGACGTCTGGAGTTCGTCTCTCTCCGTGGACGACTGCACAACCGGCTGGAACCGTCACCATATGCAGCGCATGGCGAGCGGGAAATAAGAAACAGGGGGTAGCGCCGGTCTTAACAACCGGCGCTATGTCCCGCAAAGAGCTGGTGCTCAAGGAGGGTAGAGACCGTTGCGGCTAGATGGGGCTTTCATCACTGCCGCACACTCCCGCGGGTTCAAGGATGTGTAATCCCTCAGAAGTGAAAAGCCAGTCCACCCACTACGTGATTAATCAGATAGGTCCCGTTTAGACCGGCAGTTGCACCACCTACGACCTGATTTTGATCGAAGCGCAAGTCCACATAGTTGAACTTATACTCCGCAAACAGGGCAACGTGTTCATTGAAGAAGAATTTTGTTCCAGCCAGGGCATTAAGGCCAGCACGCGCATTGTCGGTCGAGCGGCCGAATTGATTTGACGTTTCGGCAAAAAACACACCCAGCCCTACGCCCGCATATACCTGCAGAGGACAGCGCGCGTTATCACGGAGCGCCGAGTAATCGTCGGTGTCCCAGGACTCGGATCTTCGAGTATCGGCCTCCCCCCGCTCGCGTCGATCGCGACAGGCGAGCTTCTTCCGTGCAATGACGTTGAGGCCCAATGTAGTCAGGCGAAGATGAGTGCCGGGCCGCCCGCCGCTTTCCATGATGTGAGGCGTCGAATTGAAGCCTTCCAACTCCAGGCCGAGCCAGTTGAGCCGGCCCGGATGGAAATAGCCGATCTTGATTCCGTACACGGCGGAGTCGGAGAGGGTCGGATTGTCAATAGTGGCCCCCAGCGCGCTCCCTCGGCCTTCTACATTTCTCGTCGTACCGCCGAATGTCACACCGCCGAACCCGGCGACATAGGTTTCACCATGATGCCGATGGTCATCCCGATAACGTTCGGCGCGGGCCAGGCGATCTTGTTCCGCCCGACGTTGCTGTTCAGCGATCGCCTGATCCGTGCGAGGTGTCTGAACCGTCGGAGCGGCTTCGGTTGTTCCTTGAGGCGTCTGAGTCGTCGTCCCCGTATCGGTCGTTCCTTGCTGGACCGTCCCGCGCTCAGTCGGCCCTGGCTGCGGCTCCAGAGGGACCTGCGCGCCTATCCCTCCCGGTTGCCACAACGCTGCCGTGCCAACGACTCCGATGAAGAATCCCCGCCTCGCGCCGCTTATCCATGACATCATGCAATGCTCCTTTGCTCAAGGTTGTGCTCCCCTTTTGTGCAAGAGCAATTCCATCGAGAGAATGTGATGGCGAACCTAGTTTTTCGGAAGGGCGTCTAGGGGACCGGTGAGGAACTGCTAGACACGCCCGAGCACTTTCCCAGGTTGTACCCAGACGTGGTGCAGAAAGACTGTCCGACGAAAGACGGTTTATCCGTTCGCTTTCCAGCCTGGATCCAACTGGGAGGAGGTGATGAAAACGGAGGAGGGGCAAAACGCTACTGATAGCGCGACTGAGTACGTATGGCGCTGTGATCTCCGAGAAAGTCGTACGACTCAGTTGTTTAGAACTGCCGCATGGCATTACGCTTCCAAACGAGGGCATTCAGTCGAATGTCCACACTTCAGCAATACGGTAAAGCACCGCATCCAATGATTGTTTGTCCTTTTGAGGAATTCGGAATGCCGGACGGCTTTACGCTGCGCGTTTGTGGCTGGACTGTCGGATGTTCCGCCGCTTCCACTCCATGTACGTGATCTGGAGGAGGGCGATATAGTTTTCGAGGCAGATTTGGTCAAACTCGTCAAGCGGAAGATCGTGTGTCATCGCTTCACGAAGGTTCTGGGTGGCGATGTAAAACTTTCTCAGTTCCGACGATTCCATCGGGCCCTCATGTAAAGGTATTTTACCCACCATGTTTGTCGTCCACGCAACAGGATTCCTCAGGTTTTTTGTACGATTGTGCCGACAGGCAATTCACCAGGCCAGGACCAAGGGCTCTTGAGAGCGGAATCAGGCGTCGTTCAGCATGTTGGCGCCTGGTCGGGACCAAGCAACCCGTCGTCAGCCGCGAACCGCAGGAGATTGACAGTCGTGCGGGCGTTCAGCTTGTGCAACAGTCTGGCCCTGTATGTGCTCACCGTTTTTTCATTGATTCCAAGTTCTTGAGCGATTTGCTGTCGATTCATGCCTTTGCCCAGGCGTGTCAGGACCTCGGTTTCGCGGATGGATAACACCGGAGCAGCAGGTTGACCCTGACCTTTTTTTTCGCCGCGCAGGACGGACCGAACGACCTCTACAAACTCCAGCGGCGAGCGCTCCTTTGACACGTATGCGGCGGCCCCTGCCCGTAAGGCGCGCGAACCGTATTGGTCTTCTGAAAATAAGCTGAAGACAATAATGGGGACCTTCGGGCAACAGCCTTGTACCTCTCTGATGATATGAAGACCATTCTGACCAGGAAGGTTGATATCCAACGTGACAAACGTCCAGGGGTGGCTGCAGATCTCTTCGAGGACTCGGTCAGTCCCTGAAGAATCGCGAACGTGCAACGCTGGAAAGGCTCGCACCAGCAACTGCTTGATGCCATTTCGAATGATC
>DASTJX010000347.1:0-2603 GCA_035716265.1 Nitrospira sp. | reverse complement strand
CTCCGTGTGGCATAAGTTCTTCTCGCTCAAAGGCGAGATTCCTATGGTCGGCGACTTCAACGGCGATGGCAAGGACGACATCGTCACCTTCACGCAGCAACAGCAGAAAGATGCAGCTGGTCACATCATCGGGAACGCCGTGGTCTGGGTCTCGCTGTCGAACGGCACACGGTTTGGTCCCAGCTCCGTCTGGCATACCTTCTTCTCGCTGAAAGGAGAGATTCCGCAGGTCGGCGACGTCAACATGGACGGCCGCGACGACATCGTGACGTTCCTACGCGGGCAGGGCACGCCGCCGGAGCGCGCTCGCAACGTCTTTGCCGCCTTGTCGCTGGGCAACCGCTTCGCCCGCAGCATCACGTGGCATAGCGATTTTGGGGGTAACGATCAGGCGCGGCTGCAAAACGCCATCGTCAGGAGTCCGCTGATCGGCAACTTCTTCGGGACGACGCTTGGCCATATCACGGACGTGGTGGCAGATCGTCAGCGCCGGCTTCCCGACATCTTCGCGTTCCGCAACGATGCAGCCGTTCACGTCTCGACGGCAATGGGCAACATCCCCTATTCACCGGCGGCGCCCTGGGAGTACTATAAGTGGTTTACTGAAAAGGGCATAGGCGTCGGGTTGTTTCCAGAGTGGATCTGGCAAAGGCCGAATCACTGCCTGGGCGTCAATCATCGGTTTGCGGTGCAGGGCCTTGCCGGCTCCGGTGGCGGCGATCTCACGATCTCGTCCGTACGGCTTGGCGGGCGCTCCGGCCACATTCTTGAGGAACTCGGACACAGCGTCTTTGCCAATTGCTTCCGCCAGAACAACGATGTGTTCAACCTGTACTCATCGATCTTCGAAACATCGACGGCAAACGGCGGGATCGACGCGAACAACATGCCTGACTGCCCGAAGTCATTTTACGACTGCCGCGATCCCGAGCACTATTTTCTGGCGCTCCTGTCGAAGTACCGCATCCAGGGGGACGCCTTTCGCGAAGAGATTCGCAATGAAACGGACGCGGACCGAAAGGCGCGACTGAATGCGCAGTACGACTGGTTCAACGCACACTGGTTCCCGGGCATTGAATTCAAGCGAGGACCGTCAATCAACGCGAGCCTCATGGCTGACGGCGTTCCCTGCCTTCCGGGAGACTGTGCACGCTGAGGCAGCGATTGATCAGAGACTCGAGAAACCGGGTGTTGCAATCTCATCCGAAGCCAAGAAGATCACTCACGCCTGATCGCTGCTTCGTTCGCACTAATCTTCGAGTTGTTTCTGAGCTTTGAGAAACACGGGTGCCATTCGAAGAGGCGGCAACGGTCTTTGGTGATCCGAACGCTTTAGACTGGGAAGATATTGCGCATTCCACCACGAGCCGCGGTTCAAACGACTGGGATTTTCGGTGAACAGACGAGTGTTGCTGGTCGTGTATACGATACGGAGGGAGCATGAAAAGGAAACGATCCGGATCATCAGCGCGCGGCAAGCGAGTCGCAAGGAACGTCAGGCATAGGCCAGACTCTCAGATTGATTTCTCTGACATTTCTGAGTCAACCGATGAGGAACTCCGGCGCGCGCGGCGGGTCGGCAGGCCGACCAGTGGGACCGCTAAGCATTTGATTGCCATTCGGCTGTCGCCGACTTTGCTGGCTCAGCTACGGAAGATGGCGGCCAAGCAGGGTAAGCCCTATCAGACGCTCATTCACGAGATTTTACAAAGAGCCGCTTCGCATGCGGCCTGA
This sequence comes from Nitrospira sp., assembly GCA_035716265.1. GTDB lineage: Bacteria > Nitrospirota > Nitrospiria > Nitrospirales > Nitrospiraceae > Nitrospira_C. The sequence continues at coordinate 869 of DASTJX010000347.1, read as the reverse complement.
ACCTTACATGTCGGCATTCACCCATCCCCGGATCTGATCTTCACGGGTCAAGCTCGGCACCGGCTCACAGATCACCCCGTCACTCATCACCCCTCGGAAACGTGACCTCCGATGTCACACCCTTGTGTGAAAATGCTTCTAAAGAAAAGCGCTCGCACTCAGGACGCAGAAATTTAGAAGAGGCAGCAACAGCTGGATGTTGAACATATGCGGAAGCAGCTGGATCAGCAGGAGTTCGACCGCAAGTACAAGCTAAAGGGGCCCTTGCTAACATGGCCCCATCCCAAAATAGGCATGGCTTTCATTCTTCTCAGGAGTATACTTCGCATCCTTAATGGGGAGGTGGACCTCTATCCATGAAGAAAAATAGCACCGGAGAATTGCTCTACTCACCGAGCGATCTCGTTCGCTACCTCGCCTCTCCCTTCGCCTCCTGGATGGACCGCTACTATCTGGAACATCCGGATGCCGTCACGCCGGACGAAACCTCCGCGGAGGATAAGCTCATCGCCGAAACCGGCCAGGCGCATGAACGGACGGTGCTCGCCGACCTGAAGGCAGCCCAGACCGGCATTGTCGAGATCCAGGGCACGAGCTTGGCTGAGGCCTGCGGGCAGACGCTCGCGGCGATACGATCCAAGGCGCCTGTCATCTATCAAGCCGCTTTGCAGGGCGGGCCATTCGCCGGGTACGCCGACTTTCTCATGTTGGATCAGCCCGGCCGGTACGAAGTCTGGGATACCAAGCTTGCCCGCTCACCCAAGCCGCTGTACGCGATTCAGCTTTGCTGCTACGCCGACATGCTGGCCGAGATGACGGGCGCCGGGGCTTCCGGGTGTTTCGGTATCATCCTCGGCACGAAAGAGCGG
>DASTJX010000346.1:0-9416 GCA_035716265.1 Nitrospira sp. | reverse complement strand
GTGCGAATAAATCCCATATTGCCGGAAGAGCGCCTCAAGGCCGAACGTGCGTGCTTCATCGGGAATGATCGGCACGAGATGCTTTCCGAAGTCTTTCATGGCGAGCAGGCGCCCCAGCATGCGCGCAAATCCCATGGTCGTCGAGACTGCACGATCTCCCGATCCCTCGATGAATTCCTTGAACGGCTCGAGCGCCGGCGTCTCGAGCGACTGGACCTTCACGCGCCGCTCCGGCAGGTGACCGCCCATGGCCTTGCGCCGCTCGACGAGATAGGCGGCCTCCGGACTACCGGCCGGCGGCCGGAAGAACGGGGTCGAACCCAGCTGCTCATCCGGCACCGGCACGCCGAACCGCGTGCGGAACTCGCGCAACTCATGCTCGTTCATCTTTTTCTGCTGGTGGGTGATGTTCTTGCCTTCGCCCGCTTCGCCCAACCCGTAGCCTTTGATGGTTTTTGCCAGGATCACCGTGGGCCGGCCCTTGTGCTCGACGGCGGCCTTGTACGCCGCATAAACTTTTCGCGGGTCGTGGCCCCCGCGGAGCATCTTGTGGATCTGCTCGTCCGAATAGGTCTCCACCATTTTGAGCAAGCGCGGATCGGCGCCGAAGAAGTGCGTCCGCGCGAATGCGCCGCCTTCCACCGTATATTTCTGATACCAGCCGTCGACCACTTCCCCCATCCGCTTTACTAATAAGCCCTCGTCGTCCTTAGCCAGCAACGGATCCCAGTCGCTGCCCCAGATCACCTTGATCACGTTCCAACCGGCCCCTCGAAAGATGGCTTCCAGCTCCTGAATGATTTTGCCGTTGCCGCGTACCGGCCCGTCGAGTCGCTGGAGGTTGCAGTTGACCACCCAGATCAAATTGTCCAGCCGCTCGCGGGAGGCCAGCGTAATCGCCCCGAGACTTTCCGGTTCGTCGGTTTCGCCGTCGCCGACGAAGGCCCACACCCGCTGCTGGCTCGTATCTTTGAGGCCGCGGTCCTGGAGATACCGGTTAAAACGCGCCTGGTAGATGGACATGATCGGGCTGAGCCCCATCGACACGGTGGGAAATTCCCAGTAGTCCGGCATGAGCCATGGGTGCGGATAGGAAGACAGGCCTTTCGCACCGTCGCTCAGCTCGCGGCGGAAGTGATGCAGCGCCTCTTCCGACAGGCGACCCTCGACGTATCCGCGCGCATAGATTCCCGGCACCGCATGGCCCTGGAAATAGACCTGGTCGCCGCCCTGCGGGGCATCTTTGCCGTGAAGAAAGTGGTGGAAGGCGACTTCATAGAGGGTGGCGGCCGAGGCAAACGTCGAGATATGCCCGCCGATGCCGGTATGCTGTTTGTTACCCTTGACGACCATCGCCATCGCGTTCCAGCGAATGAGGCTTCGGATCCGCCGTTCAATTTCAAGATTGCCGGGGTAGGCCGGTTCCTGGGCGGCCGGGATCGTATTGATGTAAGGGGTATTGAGCGGAGCGGAGACCTGGGCGCCGCTTGCGCCGAGCCGGTCGCGGAGGCGCTCAAAGAGATACGTCGCCCGGTCGGTGCCCTTGGCCTTGAGCACGTAGTCGAGAGAATCCAGCCACTCGCGGGTTTCTTCCGGATCGGAATCAGATTGGGGGCGAGGAGTGAAGTGGTCGTCGCTCATGCCGTCCTCGGTGTTCACTCCATCTTACTCAGCGCAGACGCATAGAGCAAAACAAAAACAGGGTCGGCGGGGGTCCCCGTGAATTGCAAAGACGGTGTCTTCCTGCTCCGAGCTTCGGCTTGACCACACTACGTCGCTCATCTGCTCGACGCCGAAACTCGTTCCATTCTCACTTCGCCGAACGGAACAGCGAACATCGGCATCGCCAGCCAAGGGATGGTCGCATCTGATCAACAAGTGTGGTGTCCAAGCCTACAGCAAGTCGCAGCAGACAGCGTCTTTGCAATGCGGCATCTTCCTCCTGGGCAGGAGTGTACTAGCTTAGATGCATCTCATCCCTCGTTAAAAAGGAGAACGATCGGTCAATCGGTCAAATGGCCGTTATCATAAGAGTCGGATATGGGCACGACTTGGAGAAAGGCAAACGAGCGAGCTTGGAGGACCATTATATGGGCTAGCCGGCGTATTGCCGCGCAAACTTCGTCAGCTCGCGATTACATCGCTCCTGGCCCATCCGCGTGAAAATCTAGAATGCCGCAAGAGCGAAGTCACCGCTCGCGACATTGAACGTCTACTTTAGCGTCGTCAAATACAACCAATTCCTCTATCATCGTTGCTCGATAAGGGGGTGACTCATGTCCTATCCCGATCCGCGGTATCACGGTGAGACGGGCGAGATAAGCGCGGTGTACCGTCCGGCGGACCAGAAAGCTGAGCTGACGATCGGCGCTGGCACCGTCGTGCGCTATCTGGCCACGGGAACGTCAACGCATGGACAATTCGGCTTGTATAGGTGGGATGCGAAACCTCACACATCGGGGCCTGCCGCGCACTTCCACCGGACGATGTCCGAATCATTCTTCGTCCTCTCCGGTTTAATCCGACTGTTCAATGGAGAGCGCTGGATCGATGCCAAGTCAGGAGACTTTCTGTTCGTGCCGGAAGGTGGCGTGCATGGCTTTCAGAATGACTCTGACGAACCCTCGTCCATGTTGATTCTGTTTGCCCCAGGTGCGCCGCGGGAGGGCTATTTCGAAGCCATCGCGGCAAAGGCCGCCGGCCGTCAATTCAGCGACCAGGAGTGGAAGGACATCTGCATCCGTCACGACAACTACTTTATAAACACCGATCCGGGCCTGACGAAGTAGTTTGTACTGACTGCCGGTTACCAGGGAATGGGTTTGCGGTCGCGGATGAACAAGCCGGTCATAGACTGGGGCGCCTCGGTCGCGAGCCAGACGATCGTGTCTGCGCCTTGTTCAACCGAAAGCGGCGCCTCATGGCCTCCCATGTCGGTCTTCACCCATCCGGGGCAGACGGCGTTGACGGCGATGTTCGAGTCGCGCAGTGCGGCGGCGAATTGACCGGTCACACCGTTGAGCGCAGTCTTCGAAATGCTGTAGGCCGGCGCCCACGTACCCATGTCGGATAGTTGACCGGCTCCGCTCGACACGTTGATGATCCGGCCGGACTCACTCTTGCGTAGCAGCGGCAAAAATGCCTGGCTCACGAGCAGTGCGCCGATCGTATTGGTCTCGAACATTCGCCGCAGCCGCTGGACGTCTAGCTTGAAGATTGACCCCTCGTCGTGATCCAGGATCCCGGCATTGTTGATCAGGACATCCAGATGATTCTCGGTCTGCGAGGCGATAGAAAACGCGGCTTCGATACTGATCCGGCTCGTGACGTCGAGGGGAAGCGGGGTGACCGAGGCGCCAAGCGACGAGGCCGCCTTCCGCACAGAACCAAGCGAGCGCCCGGTCAGGAACACGCGCCATCCGCACGTCGCCAACTGCCGAACGACCTCCAGCCCGATGCCCTTATTGGCTCCCGTGACCAAGGCGATGCCCGGCATCGACAAGCCTCCGGTTATCTGTCATCCCATTATATTCTCTATGGATAAAATCCCGGCTGGGTGTGTCCCCAGTAAAAGACAAGGTGGATGGTCGTCCTGTTGCCGCGATGGGTGGCGCGGGCAGTAACGACGGTGCCTCTGCTCCAAGCTTCGGCTCGACCACACTATGTTTCTCAAGTGCTCAATGCCGAAACGCGTCACAGAGTTGTGACTTTCTCTGGCTCACCACTCAACACTACTGCATGGCTGGAAATTCCGAGACGACGCAACATCTCATAAACCACGTCCATTCCGACTTCCATACATTTGATTTCGCGCGACGAAAACTGTATCTGTGTCGCGATACTGGAGGATGGGCTTTGGATTGTGACGACTATTTTTTCGTCGCGGGGTCATCGAATCATCCTTGATAGGGACTTAGCAGTGATGTACGAGGGCGGTTCAGCTAGGCCAATTAGAAGGCAAGCTCGGCAGGCACGACGGCCCGAATCCGATCGCTTTTCGAAGCCATCCGACGACTCATGGAGCCTCCCCATCTCGAAATCCCGTCGCATAGGCTTCAGCACCTGACATCAAGGTGTCGCTAAGGCAGTTCAGCTGACATAAGCGCTGCTTCGTGTCTTCGCTCAGGAACGACTGAAAGGATTCCCAATGCGAAATCCCAGGATGTCATCATGGCAACTCTGCGGTGGGTGCCTCCTTGTGGCAGGGCTTCTCAGTGGTGGCTGTGCTCTCGGAGCGAGCCCGGTCCAGATGTATGAAGGTCCGTCGCTGCCCGAGGAGCAAGTCAGTATCCTGCGCAGTGCCTGTAAGACTACGCCCGGCTTGACGATCATGATCCTGCGGATCGACGATAAGGACGTCCGGAACGGCTGTGCGGACTTCGCACTGCTGCCCGGTGACCATCAGCTCGAGCTCAGTGCCAAGCAACTGGCGCCAAGGATCGATACGCCCATGATCAGGTCCGGGTCGGCGATGGGAGCGCCGCCGTCTCCGATCGGTGGGACTCAGGACGAAGACTTGCCGGTCATCTGGGCATCCTCATCGCCGCTGCGAATCAGCTGTATGCTCCAGGCAGGACAGGAAGTCACCATCGTCGGCAGCGCCGGGACTGGGCCTGATTGGGAAGCACGGTGTCAAGAACGGGCACGATAGCATTGCACGCTTGGGTCAGGGAGAAAGTGAAGGAGAGTGTGATGAAGTGGACGATCTTTCTGGCCGTCATCCTCTCAGTGGCGACGGGTTCCTGCGCCCGGACCCAACAAGGGATTGTCGGGACCGGAACCTATCAAGTGCTCGATCTTGGCGTGCACCCGGGATTTGATACGTCCGAGCCCAGCGGCATTAACAGTTTTGGACAGGTGTCGGGTTTCTCGATCAGAACCAGCGACTCATCCCGGCGCGCGTTCTTTTACGATACACCGCATTGCCAGAGAATCGATGTGGGCGCCGCCGTCCCGCAGCAAGCCTCATCGGAAGCGATGGCCATCAACGACTCGGCCATGGTGGTCGGCTCCTTTCGGCGCTCTGACGACGGCAGATTACGAGCCTTCTCCTTTCATCAGGGCATGTTCCGGGATCTAGGCGGCGACGACCGGCTGGACCATCATGCGCTGGCGGTGAACAAGGGCGGGAAGATCGTCGGGTCTCAGTCGGTGCCGGGGCTGTCCACCGAAGAAGCGGTAGCATACACCAACGGACAAGCTGTGCCCTTTCCGAATTTCGTCGTGGTGCCACCAAGCGGCACCGCTTACGTGAACAGGGCGACCGGTATCAGTGACTCAGGTGAAGTCACCGGGCCGCTCAAAGCAGTCGGAGGTCAGCAACTCGGGATGAAGTACTTCCCGAACCTCACCCGGTGGTATCAGATTCGCCCAGCCGCCTCGCATGCCCAGCTTCCGGACTTTGACCGTGTCATGCAGCCTCGGGCGATCAATGCCAGCGGGAACGTGACGGGCACCATCGGCAGCACCGTACCGCATGCGTTTCTCTCGCGGAATCATTTCGAGCTTACCCGGGATCTGGGAACGCTCGACCCGGCACATCCTGAGTGGTTCAGCGTCGGATATGCAATCAACGCGTCCGCCCACGTGGTTGGTGTGGCGCAGACCGGCTCGGGAATCACCGCGTTTCTTCACAACACCATCACGATGATCGACCTGAACACGAAGCTCTCGGATGCCCCCGGGTGGCGGCTGATCGGCGCATTAGCCATCAACGATAAGGGTCTGATTGCTGCGCAGGCATCACTCAACAATGGACCGGGGCATGCGGTTTTGCTGTTGCCCCTCAGTCGTGTTGGTCCCGTCACTCCACTATGCCAGCCCTCCGTGTTCGGCTGACGTTCGGCAACTCCCGTTGACAATTTTGTTGAGAGCCGAATGTGAGCAACAGAATACGTGCATTTACCTTCGACGAATCGAGTCACATATTTTCATACTCGCAGTCTCTTCTGTTGTAGCTCAAAGTATTACCTCCTTTAGATAATTGAACGTCACATCTGAACGGTCGCAGGATGCCCGAAGCGTCCAGAGGACACGTCGACAGACTCGACTGCCATCGTCAATTCGAACCGCAAGGAGGAAGGCACGATGGAGAAGAGAAAATTCTATCTCAAACACATCCTATTCGGGGTGGCGTTGTTGTGCAGCACCGGATCTGTGGCGGCATGTGAATTCTGCCATGGGGTGCTGAGGTGTGAGCAGTTCGCTGGCTTCCCTGACTCGGCTTCCGCATCGATCAGTCCTTTGACATCGTCGAATCGGACGCCGGTGTTTGAAGACGTCGGAACGATCATTGTCTATCGCGGCATGGGCTGTGCCGAATCAAAACTACCCGACACTCAACAGGCCATCGTCGTTGAAGAATACCTGAACCTCCCGCGCTATGCCGTGAATGCCACGATATTCCTGAATGGCTGGCATCTGCGATATCTCAATGGCAAACACAATGTCGCCGGGTTAGGAACTTCAATCTACAATATCAGGCTGGAGAATGGTCCCATCGGGCAGATTCTTCGATGGCGCGCAGGTGGTGCGCTGTCGGATGATAACTTCGACGACCCGTATAGTTGGTGTTACACATACACCATCGTTGCCTGGAACCCGGCCAATCTTGCTCTCGTGGTCGATCACGACGACGGTCCCTGTTCTGCCAAGCCGGAGGATACCCGAGACGCAAACTACTTCGCCGATGCCCTGAACAAGGAGACCACGACAGCGCTTTCCGCATTTCCTTCCTTTATCCAAAACCCGGCCTTCGTAGGCAGTAAAACTGTTGCGATCCTTCCCCGCGGGTTCGGATACCTGTGGAAATATTCGTGTAATCCCGTTGATCACCAAGTCCTTCAAGTCGCCTACAATTTGGACCATGGCGAAATCTTCATGGAGAAAGGGAAAACCTATCAAAAGGGATTAGGCGACACGACCCGCGGCGACAACAGCATTGTGGACCAGGGGTACGTGAGCTGGGAGACCTACGCAATTTTTAAGGATAACGACGGGAGAAGAGATTATCGTTTTGGCGAAATTGTCTCCGGATTGGGTGGCAATGAAGTCGGCGTGGTTCAACCGCCTTTTGCCATCCTGCCAATAGAAGATTTTTCGTGGGACCCGTTGAACCCTTTTACGACGTGTGTGTCCAGTTCGGGCCCTATTCAAACGAAGGATTACGAGATCGATACCGTGCCCTACAAATATGCGATTCCGATGCTGACGGGTTGGGATTTGAGCCATTCCTGTGACGATGACAAGGTCGAAGAGGTCGGCGCATGGATCAGTGACTGGAGTTACGATCCGAACAATCCTGGCACATTGCGGTACAAGCTTTCTTCCGCTCTGCGCACCGGCCATGCGTTCACGACGAGACACAAAGTCACAATATTGGGACTGAGGCCCGTAACCCCAAGAGAAGGAGCGAGTCCGCGAGTGAAAGAGTAGCAGTCGGCGCTCAAGCCGATCGAGCCTTGCGCGAAGGACAAATGCCGGCGCTCAACAGCTCCCGATAGAATGAGGTCGTCATGGTTTCGAGACTGCGGGCAACTCCCTCCCCGCGAACGCTGCCGCTTCTCACGGTCTCTGCGAGCGTCGCGTTCCTCATCGCAAGCAGTTCTCCAGTCTTCACCCAGGGCGTTCAGAAAGACAATGGCCACTGCGCCCTGAACGGACACGTCGTCGTCGCCTGTTGGAATCCTCAGGCCGGGCGGGACATGCCGAAGAACTACGGGCAATATCCGGAGTTCCTCCCGTCGCTCGAGGGGTGGGACTTCCGCATCAATCTCCCCCATACACGGTTTCAACTCGCGAGAAGCGGACCTGGTTCAGGACCCGCGATGATCGGCGTCATCGAGGACGCGGCGAATTTGTACGAAGACCCGAACGCGACCGTTCCGGTCACGAAGGACTACGGCCACCGAAACAACTCGATCTGGATGTTTCGTGTCAACGCCACGGATGGCCAAATCTACGCCAAGGTTCTGCCGAGTCGTCGCGACGTGAACGGGTCCGTCACCGAGAACGTCCGTAGCTTGACGACCGGTTGGATACGCGTCGGGCCTCCGGGCGGCCGTAGGTACAAAGACGAGGCCCCTGCCGCCGTGGCCATCGGGAAGGGTTTGGGAAGTGCGACGATCTACATCGTCGCCCGTGCCGAGACCGACAACGGCTTGTACATGTCGAAGCATGTGGTCTCAACGACGTCATTCGTCTCGTGGCCGGAGGCCTGGACGCCGGTTGGTGTGACGTCGGTGGTGCGCCCGGCGATCGCCGAGGCGTTCAATGGCAAGCTTGCGCTCGCGACGTGGACGTCAACGCCCAGTGCGCGGATCGACGTGCGGCTGTTCAATCCTGCCAATGGCACCTGGCAGGGCCGTGTCCCGGCCGGCGCCGCGTCGCAGCGGCGGCCGCAGCTCATCTGGGATGGGACTGCGCTGAACGTGTTCTTCGTGGCGACCAATCGCCTCCGGCACACCTTCACGGCGAACGATTCGCCAATGAATTTTGCCGCTCCCGTTGACCTGCCAAATCAACTGCCTGTCGTCGCAGACGACTATCACGCACTCGCCTTCAATGACCGGCTCCACGTCGTCGTCCGCCGCGCGTCCGGTGCGCCCCCACCGCACGAGGTGTGGTACACGGCGACCACGACGCCATTCGGGCAATCGTCGCAGTGGATGGATCCTTCGTCCGTGGGGTTCAGCACCGGTCGGACGCCGAAGATTGCCTCGCTCTACGAACACCTGTTCGTCACCGGTGTCGGCCCGAACGGACGCCTGGTGTATTCCCGGCGCGATCCCAACCGGCCCGGAACCAACTGGCTGGATGGGGGAACGGCGATCGATCCGGCGATCGTCGGCGCGTTTACCGATTTCGATGTGCTGTCGTTCAACAGCGATCTGTATCTGGCCGGCAGTAAAGTGGTCGGCGTGGGCTCGCCGGCGGGCGCCTATGTCATCAATTTCAGCCGGGCGGCGATGAGACAGTTGGTCACCGGCAAGTGGGGCATGGACCTGCTGTGGGGAGGTCCTGGCGGCGCCGGAGTCAAAGGTGCCGGCGCCTTTGCACCGCCGGATGAAATCCCCGGCATCGGGGACTTCAACGACGATGGTCTCGACGATCTGGTCAAGTTCACGCAGAAAGCGGAACCAGGCGTGGGTCCCGCCACCGTGTATGTCTCGCTCAACGACAACGGGACGCTCGGCGATAACACGCTCTGGCACAAGTTCTTCTCGCTGAAAGGCGAGATCCCCATGGTCGGCGATTTCAACGGCGACGGCAAGGACGACATCGTTACGTTTACGCAGCAGGAGCAGAAAGATGCGGCCGGCAACAGTATCGGGCCGGCGGTCGTGTGGGTCTCACTGTCAACGGGAAGAAATTTTGCGACCAGTAGCGTGTGGCACAAGTTCTTCTCACTGAAAGGG
>DASTJX010000345.1:0-28922 GCA_035716265.1 Nitrospira sp. | reverse complement strand
ATGAGAACCGGAGCTCGTACCGCGGCTCGCGAGGTGCAATCTGTGGGAAATTCGTCGAATGGAAAACTCGAGGCACCTGCGCAGCCGAAAAAATAGATGTCCCCGCAATCCTATGATGGTGATCTCCAGTTTGCAGTAACTCTCCTCGCATTCACCGCCTCGCCCTCCCTGGTCCCGGCAGAACGTGCTCTCCGGAACGTTGATTCTGTCGAACACATGCCGATATCGAAAGTACCAAAGAAAAACACGGACCTGCGTCGAACCGTTGTTCTAGAGCAGTGGTCTTGTTTCCTCAGTCATTCCAGTACACGCCGTCTATGATGAAGGCGATGGTTCTTGGCACCACGGGGGATGTGGCCGGTGATCCCCTCCGGCTCGACGATGTGCCCATGCCGGAGCCTGGCCCCGGTGAAGTCCTTGTCCGCATCTCCGTCTGCGGTATCTGCCGTACGGATCTGCACGTCGTTGAAGGCGAGTTGGAACGTCCCAAGCTCCCGCTTATCCCGGGACATCAGGCGGTTGGACTGATCAGCCGTGTCGGCTCCGGAGTCAACGAGCGAACCATCGGAGAACGGGTGGGAGTCGCCTGGCTACAGGGCACCTGTGGCCGATGCGAATATTGCCGAAACGCCCGGGAAAACTTGTGCCTGAGCGCCCGATTTACGGGATATCAGATCGACGGCGGGTATGCCGAATATACCGTGGTTCCGGCAGTCTTTGCCTATCCGATTCCTCCGACATTTTCGGATGAAGAAGCCGCTCCATTGCTCTGCGCAGGCATCATCGGCTATCGCGCGTTGCGCCTGAGCCACATTCAGCCGGGACAGCGCCTCGGTCTGTATGGATTCGGTGCATCCGCGCACATTGCGATCCAACTGGCACGGCATTGGGGATGTGAAGTCTATGTCTGTTCGCTCAAGCCGAGTCATCAGGCGTTGGCTCGCGACTTGGGCGCCGCCTGGGTCGGCGGCGCGTCTGACACTCCTCCCGTGCGCCTGCATGCGTCAATCATGTTTGCTCCGGCCGGCCCATTAGTGATTCCTGCTTTGCGGGCACTGGAACGAGGCGGGACGCTGGCGCTGGCAGGCATCCATATGAGCACCATTCCACCACTCGAGTATGATCGTGATCTCTTCGGAGAGCGGGTGATCCGCAGCGTCACTGCCAACACCCGCCAGGACGGACTGGATCTCCTGCGTGAGGCGGCCGCAATTCCGATCAGGCCCCGCACCCAACGATTTCCTCTCGAGCAGGCGAATCGCGCTTTGCAGGCGCTCAAGTCGGGCGCCATTAACGGTGCCGGCGTGTTGACCATCCATGAGCGGTGAAGCCACACGAAGAGGCGCTCGGTAGCGGTATGTTAGGATGGCCTGATGCGATGGTGGATGTGGTTTGTCTTGGCCTTCACTTTTGGGATGGAAGCGGGCACCCCCGCCGCTTCAGCACTGGAGTTCACCGCCGATCAGATCACGAAGATCGACGGCCGGACCCACAAAGCGTTTATTTATTACCGGGACCAGATGTGGCGAATCGAGCACCATTCGCTTGGACCGGTCAACGTCACCATCGTCCGCAAGGATAAGCAGGTGGTCTGGCTGTTGTTGTCTCGGATGAAACATTTCAAAACTCTGCCGTACGATGCCGACCAGGATCTGCGGGTCACGCCTCGACTCGAGGGAGAGCTCTCGCGGCAGGAAATCGGCAACGAGGTCCGTGAAGGACATCCCACGACATTGTATGAAGTCACGACAAAGCAGGGGGAACGCGTCGAACAATATTACCAATGGGTCGCCAGCGACCTGCAGTTTCCGTTGAAGCTGGCGAAGAAGGACGGGAGTTGGATCGTCGAGTATCAACATGTCAAAATGCGCTCCGTATCAGATTATCTGTTTAATCTCCCCGTCAATTTTCAGCCGCTTGAGGAGTTTCACGCATCACCACCGGTGTCGAAGGAACCATGATGAACAAGGAGGCGTATCGTGCGGAGAGTGAGACTGGCAGGCATGATGGTCACAACCATGCTGATGGGGGCGAGCGGGTGGGTTTCGGCATTGGATGTCGCAGATGTCACCAGAGAGTGGACTGCTGAAGGAAAAAAGATCGCGGCTGAGCGGGCCAAGCTGCCGGCACACGACGAAATGGTGAGGATCCCCGCCGGCACCTTTGTCATGGGCAGCGACAAGAAAGTGGATCGGAACGCCTATCAACCTGAATTCCCTCAGAGGAAGGTCTATCTCGATGCCTACGAAATCGATAAATTCGAAGTCACCACTGTGCAGTTCTTGAAGTTTGTCCTTGCCACTAACAGGAAGCCGCTCATCGACTGGCAATACGATGGAGGGAACTTTCAAGAGACAATGGCCAATCATCCCGTCATGCACGTGTCATGGTTTGAGGCAGATGCCTATTGCCAGTGGGCCGGCAAGCGACTACCGACGTCGGCGGAGTGGGAAAAGGCGGCACGCGGTGAGGACGGACGTATTTATCCCTGGGGCAACGAGCCGGCAGGATTGAGCCGTTCGAATTTCGGGCGTACCGGATTGTCGGGACCGGTGCGGGATCGTCCTGAACGGCTTCTCCTCTATCCACCGATCATATCGGTCGACAAATATGACAATGGGGTGAGTCCGTATGGTGTTTTTCAAATGGCCGGGAATGTGGCCGAATGGACGGCCGACTGGTACGACCCGCATTATTACAAGACGGCGCCCGACCGGAACCCCAAGGGCCCTGAAAAGGGGACGCAACGCGCCTTCCGCGGCGGCGGCTGGATTGATAGCACGCCTTCCGTCAGGCCTGCCCAGCGGAACGGCACGGACCCCAACACCAAAATGAACTGGCTGGGGTTTCGCTGTGCGCGTGATGCAAAAGACGCCGGCGAAGCATCCGACGGGAAGCCCGCCCAGACGAGTCTTCAGTAAGCGGATGGCGGCATCAGCCCGGTCGTGGGGGCAACTTGGCCTGCCGAAGGCCATGAATCTGCTCGCTTAACTCTTTGACGAGCACCCCCATCTTCGGATGCGACGGTTCGAAATCGACGGGAAGGTCATAGTGTTTGAGTCCTTCGCTGGCGGTCGGTCCAATCGAAGCCACCACTATGTTCCTGCACCTTTCCCTGAATAACTCCGTCTTCTTCTCTTGCTCGGCGAGTTGCATGACGTGATCAATCTGCGCCGCATTCGTGATCAACATCCCGTCAATCGTGCCATTGAGCACTTCGGCAATCGCGGATTGTAAGGGAGCAGTGTCTTCCGGCAGGGCCCATCGATACACCGGCACGGAGAAGACCTCCGCGCCGCGCTTCTGTAAGTCCTCGATCATGTCAGGCTTCGAGACGCCGTATTCCTGAATAGCGATTTTGAGGCCCTGCACCGGTCGATAGTAATCCAGAGTGGCGATGACATCGTGCCAGGTGTTGGGTTCCGGAACGGTGATATTCGCCTCCACTCCAAAGGTCTTGAGCACTGCCAGCGGCTTCGGACCCCGTGTGACGATGATCGTTTTTTTCAGGGCATCGATAATTTCCGCCAACGGATAGCGGGATTGAAGGATTTCCAAGAGAGCTTTTGTGCCCACGCCCGTCATCAGAATCAGGATGTCGAGTTGATTGAGGATGAGTTTCACACCGAAGCGGAAGACCGCAGAGTTGTCTTGAAGGGGAATGGGGATCTCGCGCATGGCCGGGACAACCAGTGGTAGCCCGTTGTGGCGCTGGATCAAGCGGGCCATCTCCGCGCCCATCCGGCTTTCGAAGGAAAGCACGCGTAAGCCGTGAAAATCCGTGGGGACCGCCGGCTGAGGGGCTGGAGCTGGCGGTTCGACCGCCGGTTCTGCGGGTTCTGTACGAGCTTGCGCTGAGTTCTCCGGCTCACCGCAAATTGACAGGAGCGCCACGATGTCTGACGCCTCATCCAGCAGCGCCTGAATCGGTTGGTCCTGGTCCGTGCCGGCGGCGGCGAGCAGTTCCAGCCAAAATACACAGTCGTCAGCGTCTCCTGAGGCGAGGTTGCGGTTCCGATGAAAATCGTCTTCGGACCAGGCCCGCGCCAGGGCGCGGCAGTTCGCTGCGAGTGTGGTGGCAGCTTTGACGAGGGGGGTTTGAATGGCGAGGGTTTCTGGAGTCTTCGGAAGGGGGCCACACAGTTTGAGGATGCCAATAGCGAACTGCTTGGTCTTGTTCCGGAGCTGATCTGTCTGTTCCGATCCGGTCATGACACGTTCTATCACGGCGACCGCCTGGATACTCAGCCGAAACGCTTATTGTGCATCGCGAGCGCAGCGGAAACCGGTCGATTCGTTCCTGACAGCAGGGTCGCTGTCCACGCGCGTGAAAATCCGGACCGTCGGAGTCTCGTTCTGCCAGCCCGATCCCCGCAACACGCGCTTCGTGCCGGTTTCGGGCCCTTTCGGATTGTTCTTGGGGCTTTTCTCATAATAGCGGGGATCGTACCAATCCTGGACCCATTCCCAGACATTGCCGGCCATGTCATAGAGCCCATAAGGACTCTTTCCGGCCTCGTAGCTGCCGACCGGCATCAAGGTCTTTTCGCCGATCCAACGCTGGTTGTAATTCAAATGTTTCGTTGTTGGCTCGACATTCCCCCAGGGGAAACGCCAGTCATGGTTGCCTTTGGCGGCTTTTTCCCATTCTGCTTCCGTGGGTAGCCGCTTACCTGTCCACCGGCAGTAGGCGTCCGCATCTGACCAGTCCACGTTGACCACGGGACGGTCGGCGATCGACTCCGTAATCCGGTCGCCCTCCCACAGGTTTCTTGTGGGATTTTTAGGGTTCTGTGGGACACGATGGCCGGTGGCTTTTACAAATTCCAGATAGCGACCGTTCGTGACTTCATAGGTGTCAATCATGTACGCATCGAGGTACACCTCATGGCGCGGGTATTCGTCGCGTCCTCCGTCTCGGTCGCCGGGCGGCACTCCCATCGGGAACGGCCCTGCAGGGATCAGGACCATTGGAGCCGTGTCCCGTTCTTCGAGGCGAGAATTATCCGCCAGGAGATTGCACGGGGCAACAAGGACCATTCCAATGACGACAAGCGGAAACAACGAGGACATAAGGCACTCCTTGTTTTGGCAACGAGGCATCGTAGCACAATGTCAACGTGACTCGCCGGGCTTCACACAGCAAATTCAAATTGACGACGATCCAGAAGCCCACCTACTATACGGCTGCGGAGGATCTCGTGCTATGGGGCAGGCCGTCCACAAGGGTTTCCGGCATGTGGCATTGCGCGTGACGAATTTGGCCCGGTCCCGGGCCTTTTATGAAACCCTTCTCGACATGCGGGTCGTGTGGGAGCCGGATGCCGAGAACGTGTACCTGAGCTCCGGGACTGACAACCTCGCGCTGCATCAAATTTCGCCGGATGAGCTGGACGCGTATCGGCCTCCGCAGGCACAGTTGTTAGATCATATGGGCGTCATCCTGCAGGATCCGGAAGCGGTGGACCGGATGTACCGTCAGATTGAGACGAAGGTCGAATCGATGGGAGGGACGATCGCCAAAACGCCGAAGCAACACCGTGACGGCAGCTACTCGTTCTATTTTTCAGATCCGGACGGAAACCTGATTCAAGCGCTCTATGAGCCGACAATCAGTCGGTCATGATCATGAGTACGATTTGGGACAGCTTGCCGCGTGACCACTATCTCAGTCTGGCCCCCTGGTGTTGGGTGCAGCTCGAGAGTGCCGACCCGCCCGGTCCGTTTCCCTTTGTCGCGGGCCTGGCTCCGGAAGTTGTTGGCGCGCTGCACGAAGCGCATCGCTTGTTCGCGAGCTCGATCGATACGGCAATCAGCGACGTGTTCGCAAAGCGGGCGCCGGTCGACGATCCACTTCGTTCCAGGCGGCTGGAAGACGCGTATGCAGAACTCGTGAATGCCCGTCCCTACCTGAGCCGGCACATCAAATGCGGTCGGAGGGCTGATGGAAGCTTCCAGTGGGAGATCCCATTCGATCCGACCAAGTCGGCCACCGTCTCGAACGGGGGCCTTCGTATTTTCCATGCGGTCAAGCGGCAAGCCATTCCGATCGGCTTCGATCAGAGATCGCTGGGGCCGATCGTCGGCAGGCTGCTCGGCATGCTGGACGGGACGCATCGAACGGACGAGATCAAGACGGTGGTGCTTTCCTCACCGCGGGAGGCCCAAGCGGTGCTCTCTCGCTTGGTGGAATCGTTGCACCAGTATGAATGTTTGCGAAGCTCGTCGGAAGCTTCGATAGGCCGGCGTTGGTTTGACGTGGTCCGGGACCGTGATACCGTTCACCTGGGGCATGCAGCCCTCTTATACCGACAACGGGACCATGCCTTCCTCTTTGATCCCTGGCTGCTGCCGTGGTTTGCGGAATCGTCCGTCCCGTCGCTCTGGACCTCACTGCTGCCAAAGCCCGCGGCAATCTTCCTTACGCACGACCACGACGATCACGTCGATCCGCGAACGTTGCTGCACCTTCCTAAAGACACGCCGGTAGTCGTGCCTAGCCGTAAGAACCGTCATCGCTTATGCTACGATTACCAGTCGCTCTTGCGCGAGTTGGGATTTACCCGGGTCATCGAGCTCGCACATGGAGAATCCTGGCCCTTCGAGGGCGGGACCGTGGTCTCTGTGCCGTTCTATGGGGAAGATCCCTGCGATCTTCAGATGCCGCGGAACTGTTACCTCATTAGCGATCGGGGCCATAATGTGCTGGTCCACGCGGACAGCGGGCCGACTAATGACGGACGATCCGCCTTAAAGGATCACGTCATCGCCCGCCTGGTTGAAAAATTTGGTCCCATCCATCTGGTGTTCGCGTCGCAACAGCAATTGCTTGAAATTCGCAGCCAAGCCGCTCACGGCGCACTTTCCCATCCCGGACAATGGCTTGACGTGGGGGAGAACGGCTATTTGACCAATGACTACCTGGCGGATCTCTGCGCCGCAGCGAAAGCCAGCTTATTCGTTTCATACGCAACTGGTGGTGCGGACTGGTACCCGGATCACCTCTCATTCATGTTTAGTGAACGCAACCCCGCTCGAACTGCACTTCTGACTGCCCATTGGGAACCTCCTGAAAACTTGAAAGCACTGGTGACGCCCTACGGCTGCGAGTATCATTACGCACGGGCGCTGGATGTATTTCGGGAGAGCGGCGGACGGATTGAAGTGCGGCCAGCCGGAGAGGCCCTCATGCCGGTGAATCTTTATCGCGCCGTTCATGGCGAACCGCCTTTTATGAAACAAGGCACGCGCCCCTAACCTCGACACATCATCAACAAGGAATGACTCCATGAGATCTCTCACGCTCGTGACAGGAGTGGCCGGATTCATCGGTTTTCATGTTGCCCGGCGTCTGATCGATCGCGGCGATCACATCATCGGCCTCGACAATGTTAATGACTATTATGATGTGCGGCTCAAAGAAGCTCGTCTCGCCCAACTCACGTCGTTGAATGGGTTTCAGTTCGTGAAATTGGACTTGGCAAACCGCCAGGGCATGAAGGAGTTTTTCTCCGAATACCCTATCCGGCGCGTCGTGCACCTGGCCGCTCAGGCCGGCGTTCGGTATTCGCTCATCAATCCGCACGCGTATACCGACAGCAATATTGAAGGGTTCATGAACATTCTCGAAGGCTGCCGTCAGGTGAAAACCGAGCACCTGGTATATGCGTCGTCCAGCTCCGTCTATGGAGGCAATACCCATATGCCGTTTTCAATTCATGACAACGTTGACCACCCTATCTCGCTCTATGCGGCCAGTAAGAAAGCCAACGAGTTAATGGCGCATTGCTATGCCCACTTGTACGAAATTCCGTGCACTGGCCTGAGATTTTTTACCGTCTACGGACCGTGGGGGCGGCCGGACATGGCCCTCTTCCTCTTCACGAAAGCGATTCTGGAAGGACGGCCGATCGAGGTGTTCAACCATGGAAAAATGCAACGCGACTTCACCTATATAGACGACATCGTGGAAGGGGTTATTCGAACGCTCGACCATACGGCTCAACCAAATCCGTCTTGGTCCAGCGACCAGCCGGACGCTGGCACGAGTCTCGCCCCGGCGCGGATTTACAATATCGGCAACCATCAACCGGTGGAGCTGATGCACTTTATCGAAGTACTGGAAGGGGCGTTGGGCAAGAAGGCCGACATGACGCTTTTGCCGATGCAGCCAGGCGATGTGCCGGCGACCTATGCGGACATCACCGATTTATCCCATGATGTCGGCTTTTCGCCGTCGACACCGATCGAGGTCGGCATTCCTCGTTTTGTGGAGTGGTATCGATCGTTCTACAAGGTGTGAAGGACCGACGGATGCGCCTCCTACGTGACTCGGCAGGCGAGGTTTATAGACAGCCGATGGGGACGAAGCCCGCACCGAATACCTTTGCCAGGGAGAGATAGCGAGCGTTGTCATAGAACGAGAAGCTCGCACCACGCTGGTTTTGTCCCGACAGATCTCCCCCGTAGGAAGGGTCGGACCCAAAATAGAATCCACCGCGGGATTTCTGGTTCAAGTTCAGCCACTCTCCATAGAGGCCGCAGACCTCCGCTTGCACCGCACCGGTCGATGCGACGCTCGCATGCCAGTCTCTGGCCCAATCGGGTACGTACCGCTGCTCACCTGTGACGGCTCTCCGGCCGTTGTCTCCGTATGCCGCCATATCCTCATGATGAGGCGTTGAGTGCGCGGACCGATATGTCGGCATTTCGTCCAGTGAAGGCACGACCGACAGCTCCTTCAACGTCATCAACGTACAGCCGGCCCGTTCCTTATTCGTGTAGATGGATGAGCCATCGGCCTGTGTGCATTCCCACATCCGTGCCGGATCGAAGGACGGCGTGTCGGAAGAAGCGGCTAATGTCAGAGACGCAGGCGAGGCGAGCATGGTTCCAAGAAGAAGTGAGAACCAGGTTGATAGCCGCATAATGTTCCCTCCGCTCAAGCTGTGAGACAGGCGCGATTAGTGTTCCTGCTCCACAAGCTATGCCACCGCCGAGGAATGCGTCTATTCATCTTTGGAGGGGGTCGAAAGAGCTGCTAGTGGGCGTCCGGACCCGGTTAGCGCCAATGCGTCGATGGCTGACTGAGGCGTCATATCGTGGAGGCCATGGAACACATCTTCCGCTTCATTCAGCATTTCAAGGGGATAGGTTGTGCTCACGGCCAACACGCGCATGCCGGCTCCTTTGGCCGATCGGATGCCCGCAAGTGAATCTTCGATGACCAGACACTGTGACGGAGTGATCCTCTCGCGGGACCCGCGATTGGCATTGAGCTTATCGCAGGCGATGAGATAGATCGCGGGGTCGGGCTTTCCGATCGGACAGTTCTCGGCTGTGACCACTACTTCAAACGCATGCTCGATCTCACTGCCGGCCAACGCATTCTCGATCTGCGCCCGACGTCCGCCTGAAGCGATTGCCAATCGGTAGCGGTCGCTTGCCGCGAGGACAAAATCCACCGCGCCCGGGAACAGCGGTGGCCTGTGATGCCCGGTGTGCGTCCGAAAGAGTTCCGCTTTTCGTTCGGCGATACGGAGGACCTCGGCTTCATCCGTGATGCCGTCGCGCTGCTCAAGCAGCCGTCTTGTGCAGGCGCGCTCATCCATTCCCAAATACGCGCCATAGTAGTCATGCTTGGTCAATGTCAGGCGGGCCTCGGCCAGTGCCTGCTGAAAGCACAGGACGTGCGCCGGCTCGTCATCGGCGATTACACCGTTGAAGTCGAACACTATGGCGTCAATCACGCCGGCACTGTACGTGAGCGTTCGAATCGGCACAAGTAGCAAGACCTTGTTCGTGTCGTTGCAGTGGGGTATTCTCCCACCGGCAGGAAGCCCAACCACCTGACCGTCTCATTCATCAAGTGGCGTGACCAGGCACGCCATTCGCCAATCGGCTTCTCTCTCTGACGACACTGCTGCTATGACTGATCACGGCGTGCTCGGCAATCTCTTGGTCATTTTTTCCGTCTCAATTGCCGTTGTCTTCATGTTCCATCAGTTTCGGCTCCCGTCCATCGCCGGTTTCCTGGTCGCTGGCGCGCTGATCGGGCCACACGGTTTGAACCTCGTTACGGACATCGGCACGGTTCAAGTGCTCGCCGAAATCGGCGTCGTTCTTCTCTTGTTCACCATCGGCATTGAATTTTCTCTCGTCCAACTCGCATCACTGCGCCGGCTGCTGTTCCTCGCCGGACCCATTCAGGTGGGCACCGTTCTGGCAGTCGCGTGGGTGGCCGCCATGTCGGTGGGAATGACGTGGCAACAAGGAATTTTTTGGGGATTTCTTCTTTCGCTCAGCAGCACCGCAATCGTGCTGAAAACGTTGGCCGAGAAGGGAGACAGCGATTCGATTCACGGCCGTACGACCATCGGGATTCTGATTTTTCAGGATCTCGCAGTCGTGCCGATGATGCTGCTCACGCCCATCCTGGCCACTCGGGCCGAGGGATCGGTGACGACGATCCTGTTCACGCTGGCTGAGTCGGTGTTCGTGGTGGGATTGATCATTGCTGCTGCCTGGTACGCCGTTCCGAAGCTGCTCGAGCACATCGTGCGCAGCAGAAGCCGCGAATTATTTTTATTGACCGTCATCGTGCTCTGTCTGGGGATCGCCTGGTTGACCTCTCTCGGCGGGTTGTCTCTCGCGCTTGGCGCGTTTATCGCCGGTCTCGTGATATCCGAATCGGAATACAGTCACCAGGCCATGGCCGATGTGCTGCCGTTTCGCGACAGTTTCAACAGCCTCTTTTTTGTGTCCATCGGCATTCTGATGGACTGGCGTGTGCTGATCGACCACCCGGTACTGGTGTTTGGCCTGTTGCTGGCGATCCTCTTCGTGAAGTTCCTCGCCGGCGCAGCGGCGTCTTTCGCCCTGAAGATTCCACCCCGGTCGGCGATCATGGTCGGCGTCGCGTTGGCACAGGTCGGAGAATTCAGTTTCTTACTGGCGCAGCAGGCGCAGGAGAGCGGCTTGCTGCGCGGTGACCCGTATCAAGTGTTTCTTACCGTGTCCGTTCTGTCGATGATCGTGACGCCGTTTTTAATGCAATGGTCGCCGGCGATGGCCCGCCGGGCCGAAGCCATTCAGCGGCTCCGGCGATGGCTTCCGACAAGGACCGAAGCGCATGTCCTCCAAACGGAGGGAAACCATATACGCCTGAAGGACCATGTGATCATTGTCGGCTATGGCTTGAACGGCCGGAATCTGGCGCGCGTTCTGAGCGAAACGGAAATCCCCCACCTGGCGCTCGACCTGGATGGTGACACGGTCCGTCGAGAGTCCCGCCACGGAGTGCCTATCTATTATGGCGATGCGACGAATCCCAACGTGTTACGGCATGTCAGGATCGAAGAAGCCAAGGTATTAGTTGTGGCCATCTCGGATCCGTTTATTACGAGGCGGACGGTCCAGGTAGCCAAGGTGCTTAATCCAAAGGTCCGCGTGGTGGTCAGGACACGCTATCTGCGCGAGTTGGAAGAACTGCACGATATCGGTGCCGACGATGTGGTGCCCGAAGAGTTTGAAACATCGATTGAAATCTTCGCCCTGGTTCTTCGAACCTACAATCTGCCCCAGGACTTCATCACCATGAAGGCTGAACAAGTTCGGCGTGAAGGCTATGCGCTGCTGCGACGCAGCGAGCTGCCGGAACTGGCGCACCACCTACGCGGCGGAACGTTGACCGACACAGAGGTTGAGACCTGTCGAATCGACGATGATTCTCCTGCCGCAGGAAAGACGTTTGCCGAGCTCTCCATTCGACCGCGCACCGGAGCGTCTGTCATCGCCTGGACTCGCAATGGCCTCACGGAATCGAACCCCTCTTTGAAGACGAAACTCAAAGGCGGGGACATTGTTGTGCTTCTCGGCTCTCGCCAGCAGATTCGGCGGGCCATGAGTCTTCTGCTGTCCGGAGAGTAGTCCATGACTGAGACGGCTCAAGGCCTCGCAGCCTGCATCAAGGTCGTTGTATTGACATGAAAAAGATGTGGAGACTATAGTCAAAAACCGTGGAAACTCAACGAATTTGATCTGGAGAGGGACATCATGGCGACTACAACCCCACAAATGGATCCGGCAGTGGCACTTGCCGATCTCCAAGCCTCAAAACCGGAGAAGGTCACGATCGTGCTGCTGAGCGGCGATTTGGACCGTGCGATGGCCGCGTTTATTATCGCGACGGGCGCGGCCGCCATGGGCATGCAGGTGACGATATTCTTCACCTTTTGGGGATTGAACACCATTCGGCGCAAAGGCGCCTCCAGTTCGGCCAAAGATTGGCTTCGCCGCATGTTCGGGTTGTTGAACAAGGGGGGAGCTGAAAGCTTACCGCTTTCCAGGTTCCATTTCGGGGGTATTGGGACCAGCATGATGCAGAAAGTCATGAAACAAAACAGGATGCCCGGTGTCCCCGAGTTGATGCAAACCGCGTTGGATCTGGGCGTTCGCTTCATTGCCTGTACGACCACGATGGGTATGATGGGTATTGCGAAGGATACTCTCATCGACGGCATCGATCAGTTTGCAGGGGTCACGACGTATCTGGCAGAGGCCAGGCAAGGGAGTGTGAATCTGTTCATATAGTGAGCCCGGCCTGAGGACCATTGATCGACAATCGGGACAGTTCCCGGTTCCCTGAGGAGTTCCAATGAAAGCAGACGTGAAAC
This sequence comes from Nitrospira sp., assembly GCA_035716265.1. Taxonomy (GTDB): domain Bacteria; phylum Nitrospirota; class Nitrospiria; order Nitrospirales; family Nitrospiraceae; genus Nitrospira_C. Next base: position 16,248 of record DASTJX010000345.1, on the reverse strand, counting down.
TCGATACACTCGGGTATTTCTGTCCGATGCCCATCATCATGACGTCCAAGAAAATCAAGGAACTCACCTTGGGGCAGGTGCTCGAAGTCGTCTCGGACGACGAGGGGATTAAGAAGGACATGCCGGCTTGGTGCGAGACGACTGGTCATCATCTCATGGGGCTCGAAGAGGAGCAGGCGACCTCAGGACCGATTTACAAAGCGTTCGTCAAGAAAACCAAGTAAACAGCGCAGTGGTAGGCGATGGGGAAGCCGGAGGATGTTCGATCAGACCTCCGGCTTTTTTATTGCGGAGTGACGGCACGCGATGGATAGGATCATAGAGTGTGTGCCGAATTTCAGCGAAGGCCGCAGCCAAGCGACTGTTCAAGCGCTCATCGATGCTGTGGCGTCGGTTCCGGGCGTGAGACTGTTAAATCATACCGCGGATCGTGATCATCATCGCTCAGTCTTGACTGTCGTCGGGGACCCGGAAGAGATGGTGGAAGCGATGTTCCGCTCGATTCGAGTGGCGACCGATCTCATCGACCTGCGCAGGCATTCAGGCGTGCATCCAAGAGTAGGCGCGACCGATGTCGTCCCGTTCGTTCCCATTAAAGGTCTCTCGATGCGAGATTGCGTGAAGGCGGCTAAACGTCTTGGCCACCGCGTGGGAGCGGAACTCGAGATTCCGGTCTTTTTGTACGAGCATGCGGCGTCGCATCGTGACCATGCTGCCCTTGAATCGGTCCGTCGCGGCGGCTTGGAGGGCCTCGCGTTCCGCATGGCGACCGATCCAGACTGGTCGCCGGACTTCGGTCCAAGCCGGCTTCATGAGACAGCGGGTGCCATCGTCATCGGAGCCCGACCCCCGCTCATTGCGTTCAATGTGAATCTCTTGTCGACGGACGTGAATGTGGCTCGGTCCATCGCCGGGACAATTCGGCAGTCGAACGGAGGCATCCCGCATCTCAAGGCCATCGGTGTAGAACTGGCAAGCCGTGGCATGGTGCAGGTGGCGATGAACCTGACAGACTACGAAGCGACACCGCTTCACGCCGCATTCACCGCAGTTCAATCACAGGCCGCCGAGCGAGGCGTATCAGTTGCCGGCACGGAAATCGTAGGGCTGGTTCCACGTGCGGCTATCGTTGAGACGGCTAAGGAGGCCCTCAGGCTCGATTACTTCGAACCGATGCAGCTTCTCGAGACACAGATCGATGCCGCGTGGTCCCGTGGAGAAAAGGCCAAAGGCCGGACCGACGTGGTACAACCCTTCCGCTTACCCGTCCCGCGGTTCATCGAAGCGGTTGCTGCGCCCGCGGCCGTTCCGGGCGGAGGTGCCGTCGCAGCCCTCGTCGGTGCCCTGGCGTCAGCGCTGGGGATGATGGGGGCAGGGCTGAGCCGCCAGCCAGCCACAGAACGTCGCCTCAAAGACATCGTCGAGCGGTTGAGTTATCTGCTGCAAGCCGACGGTGAGGCCTACCGGACCTTTGTCGAAGCGACCAGGCGGCCGAAAACCGATGACCACCGCCCGACGCTGGTGTCATCGGCTCTCCACGTCGCGACAGAAATACCGCTCGAAATTGCGGAGCAGTCGGCAAAGGCGGGTACGCTCCTGCATGCCTGTTCACGCGCGGTGAAAGCCCGCCTCCAATCGGACATGCAGGTAGGCTTGATCCTGGCGATTGCCGCGGCTGAAGCCGGTCTTCATACCGCCATGGAGAATGTAAAAATCCAGCCGAATCATAAGCTTAGGGAGTCTCTTGCTGTCAGAATACGGCGGCTTTCGCAAAATCTTGAGGAACTGAAGGTGCTATGCTACACTCCGCCCCCTGGTCGATCGGGCAAACATTCAGCGCAGGCCTTGCCTGGGAAAGTGCGGACGCGAGACGAATGGAAATCAAAGTCTTCAATAACAACGTCGAGAAAGCGCTCAAAGTTGCGAAGAAAAAGCTTGCCGGAGAAGGGCTCTTTAGGGAACTGAAGCGGCGGCGGTACTACGAGAAGCCGAGCGTCCGCAAGAAAGCCAAACAACGGGAAGCACAACGCCGCCGTCAAAAGTGGCTGTCCAAGCGCCGCCCCGAATAGTCTCCCGGTTTTCAGTCGCCATCCGCCACCACCAACCTTGTTTCGTTTCTCTTCATGCGTCAGGACCAGATCCATGAGGCGATCCGGATCCTCAAACGGGATGTCCGTCAGTGGCAGGAACCGGTGGTTGGGGTCATTGCCAGAACCTCTGCTCGGGATCCCTTCCGCATTCTCATCTCCTGTCTATTGAGCCTCAGAACAAAAGACAAGACGACGAGTGAGGCCAGCGTCCGGCTCTTCGCGCTGGCATACACGCCCGCCGGTCTCCTGAACCTGCCGCAGAGAACCATCGAGCGCACAATTTATCCGGTGGGATTTTACCGAACGAAGGCAAAAGCCATTCATGCAATTTGCCGTCGGCTCCTGGATGTGTATGGGGGGAAGGTGCCCGATTCGATCGATGAGCTCGTCACTCTGCCAGGCGTCGGCCGTAAGACGGCCAATCTGGTGGTCACGGTGGGCTACAGCAAGCCAGGTATCTGCGTGGACATCCACGTTCACCGCATCAGCAACCGGTGGGGATATGTGAAGACCGCGAAGCCCGAAGAAACTGAGCAGGCGTTGCGCAATAAGCTGCCGAAGCGGTATTGGATCATCTTCAACGACTTGCTTGTACCCTACGGGCAAAACGTTTGTCAGCCGGTGTCGCCCTTCTGTAGCCGGTGCAAACTGGCCCGGTTTTGCGATCGTGTTGGAGTCGTCAGGTCGAGGTAGGACGAGGACGAGCGGCTCGTCTCCGGGGATCAAATAAACAGTTTCGTTTCTGCGTCTGCCGTCAGTGAGAGAATCGCGGGCAGGCCCATCACTTCGTCCACTTGCTTCGAGACGGCCTCGCCGTCCACTCCCATATATTCCAGACCGGCACTGCAGGCGATGATGCGAACCTTTCCCACCAGTTTGGCCTCTTCGAACATCTGTGAAATCGTCGGCACATGCTTCTCTTTGAGCAAACGCTCCACGACGTCCGCCGAACCGGCATATTCCGGAGGAAAATCGATCTGATCGAACTTGCCTTCGGCCAGCTTTTTAATGGTCCAGAACAGCAGAATAACGATGACGTCCTTACCCATCGCGGCTGCGGTCAGTCCGAGCGTCGCCACCTGATGAAGCTTATCGTATGTCGCGTTGTGGGCAAAGAGAACGAACTTCGGTGAAGAGGGGCGCATGGTCACTGTTTGTGTACCCTCGCTTTGACACTGTTGATGTAATCATTGATCGCCGCATCGACTTCCGTAGGCGCCAGCGGCCGGTCATGTGTTTCACTCTCATCGAGGAGATAGGTGTCCCGCTCTTTTTCCTGGCGAACGATCACCGTATTCTCAGGCGTGACCTCCACCAACATGAACCATTCGCGAGGGCCCTGCGTGATGACCACTTCCTTACCCAAACCCTTCTTGCTGATCGCAATGGCAAGATCATCGGACGCCGCATACAGGACCAGGGAAAGGCCTACGGTCGTGATCAACCAGAGGAGGGCCCAACGGAGTGACGATGTGAACATGCTCGCGCGCATGGCGCGATTATAGCTGCGGTCATAACATCAGTAAACCGGTCCGGCCGTCGGTCTGGTGATTTGCGTTTCCCATAGGTCGCATGTTCGCCGGATCGCGTGTTACGATGCCGGCCCGATGGATTGGCTCCTTGCGTCAGTTCAGCACTATGTGTCCACTGAGACCTTGATTTGGCTCACGGTCCTGTCGATTATCTTTTTCGTTGGTACATTGATTGCGATCCCCTTCATTCTGGTGCGGTTGCCCGCCGACTATTTCGACGTGCGGGTTCCGCGTCCGTGGATGCAGGATCACCATCCGGTGCTTCGGATTGCGGGCCACATTACCAAGAATGCTTTGGGCGCGGTGTTTGTATTTGCCGGATTTTTGATGTTGTTTTTGCCCGGCCAGGGCGTCCTGACGATGCTGATCGGCGTCTCCATGCTTGACTTTCCGGGGAAGCGTAAGGTCGAAGCGAAACTGATCGGCCAGCCGACCGTGTTAAGCGTCATCAACGGGATGCGGAGAAGGTACGGGAAACCGCCGCTCATTCTCGCACCGGAGTCGTAATCCGAAACGGGCCTGAATTTCCTATTCAGACACCACGACATTTATGTCAGAAGCTGCTGCCTCCAGCCGGCCGACATTGTATTTAATTGACGGGAGCGCGTACGTCTATCGGGCCTTTTTCGCTTTGCCCCCGCTGAACAATTCCAAAGGCCTGCAAACCAATGCGGTCTACGGCTTTACCACGACCTTGATGAAAATCATCCGCGAGCACCAGCCGCAGGGCCTTGCGGTCGCCTTCGACGAGCCCGGGCCTACAATGCGGCACGAGACCTACAAGGCTTACAAGGCCCAACGGCCACCCATGCCGGAAGGGATGAGTGGGCAAATCCCGTATATTCATCGCATCGTCGAGGCGCTGAATATTCCCGCCGTCAAGCTGGCCGGCTATGAAGCGGATGACCTGATAGGCACCCTGGCTTGTCAGGCAGAGCGCGCGGGGTACGACGTGGTGATTGTGACGGGAGACAAGGACATGTTTCAGCTCTTGGCACCGCACATTCGGATCTTCGATCCGGTGAAGAGCAAATGGTTCGGAGAAGCGGAATGCCGTGCTCGCTTCGGTGTCGAACCGGGTCGCGTCGTGGAAGTCATGGGCCTGATGGGAGACAGCACGGACAACATTCCCGGCGTCAAAGGGATCGGCGAGAAAACCGCCATCAAATTGATCACGGAGTTCGGTACGATCGACGAGCTGTTGCGCCGTTTGGACGATGTCACCCCGCCGCGTATTAAAACCCTCTTGGTTGAACAGGCCGACAATGCCCGACTCAGCCGGACACTTGCCACCATCGATACACAAAGTCCGGTCGAGTTTCAGGCCGATACGTATCGGGTCAAATCTCTGCATCATGACCGATTTGCCGACCTCCTTCGCGAGTTAGAATTTACCACCCTGCTCAAGAATCTCCAGCCGGCGGAACGCCGGGTCGAAGCGAAAGCGCTGAGCGTCGCGTCTCTCGATGACCAAGCTTCGATCCGTCGCTTCACCCGCGATCTGACGCAAGGGGTTCCGGTAGGCCTTCAATGCCTTCTCGCAGGCGGATCCGGCGTGCAAGCGGAACTACTGGGACTCGCGCTTTCTGTTGGGGACAGCACGGGGTTCGTGCCGCTCAAATCCTGCCCACTTGAGGAGTCGGTGGCGGCGCTGTTGCGCGACAGCGGTCGGCAGAAAGTCTGTCACGATCTCAAGGCCGCACTCCTGGCTTTTCACCGGGCGGGACTCGTCCTGAACGGTCCTTACGTGGACACCATGATCGCCGATTACCTCCTCAATCCCAACCGCCGCGATCATCAGCTTGAAACAATCGCGCTGGAGGTGTTGGGTGAGCGACTGGAGACCTCAAAGCAGAAGGCCGAGCAGTCCCTGTTCGAGGTGGAAACGGCGTCGCTGGAAGACGTGGCCCAATCCGCTGCAGTCTTGGCTCGTCTCGGTCCCGTCATGACTCAACGGATAGCAGAACAGGGAAGCGGGAAGCTCTTTGCCGAGGTCGAAATCCCGCTCGTTCCAGTCTTGGCCGAGATCGAGCGGAACGGGTTCTTGTTGGACGTCGAAAAGCTGCATGCGCTCGGGAAAGAATTGGATCGAGATCTCGCACGCATGATGGATACCATCACCGGATTGGCTGGAGGAGAATTCAACATCAATTCGCCTAAGCAACTGGCCACCGTGCTCTTCGAGAAGCTCGGCCTCAAACCCGTGCGAAAAACAAAAACGGGGTACTCGACGGATGAAGACACGCTGACACAACTGGCGGCTCAGCACGAACTACCTTCTCAGATCCTGAATTGCCGCAGCCTCAGCAAGTTGAAATCAACGTACGTCGATGCGCTGCCGGAGTTGGTCAATCCGCAAACACGGAGACTCCATACTTCCCTGAATCAAACCGTTGCAGCCACCGGGAGGTTGTCGTCGACCGAACCGAATCTCCAAAACATTCCGGTCAAGGGTGACTTCGGGTTGCGGATCCGGGAGGCGTTCGTGGCGCCCGATCAACACGCACTGCTCTGCGCCGATTACAGCCAGATCGAACCACGTATTCTGGCGCACTTATCGCAGGATCAACGGCTGGTCGAGATCTTTGCGCAGAGCGAGGATATCCACCTGGCCACGGCGATGGAAATCTTCAGTCTGCCGGCCGATCAGATTACGAAGGAGATGCGGCGGACAGCGAAGACCGTCGTCTTTGGCATAGTCTACGGAATCAGTCCGTTCGGCTTGTCGCAAAATATCGGGGTTCCACAAGCAGAGGCCAAGAAATACATCGAAACGTTTTTTGAACGATTTCCAGCGGTCCGTGCGCTCATGGACCGGAACATCGCCGAAGGCAAAGCCAAAGGGTACACGACGACGATTCTTGGCCGCCGCCGGCCGATTCCGGAATTGCAAAGCGGCGATCCGGTCCAGCGGAGCTTCGGCGAGCGCATGGCCGTGAACAGTCCGATCCAGGGCTCTGCGGCTGACCTCATCAAAGTGGCCATGATCCGGGTCCACGAGGCATTGCAGCAACAACTGCCGCAGACGAAAATCATCCTGCAAGTCCATGACGAGCTGATCTTTGAGGTGCCGAAAGCTGATTTGGAAGCTGCGAAGCGCCTCGTCAAGACGGAGATGGAGGGTGTGGGGCAGACGCTCGGCCTTTCCGTTCCGCTCAAGGTGGATCTCGGAGTCGGCAAAAATTGGCGCGAGGCGCATCCCTAATGTTCGGCTCTGGCCGACCTCTCTTCTGACATCGACGTTCAAACCTGTGCCCTTTGTCGGGACTCTCCTTCAGCTCGCCCTGTGCTTCCGCTGCTTTGCGCGGAGTTAGGGGTGGCACTCCTCTTGCCATTGCTCCCTCGTTTCCTCGTTGACAGACGTGCAGAAAGGAAGGGACTCATGATCCATGCTGTGGAATTGGATAGCCAGACGTCTTCGTTTGTGCGGCAACTGGAAGAGCAGCGACGCATTGAAAAAAACCTGATGGTGGAACGGGTCCGAGGCTCAAAGGAAGGCCTTGAATCCGTATTCCACGACATCAAAGAACGGGTCGATGCGCTTGAGCGGATGACCAACTCGGTGAGCACCAGCTACATCGCGCCCATCGGCTGGAGCCAGTTGATTTTTGCAGGGACGGACGGCTTGTCTGCAGCCCCAACCATCGGGTTCGGAGATCGCGATGACAGCATCTGTAAACACGATCGGATTCGCTATCTCGAAGACGCCAACTATTTGCGGCTGAGTGCCAACCCTCATTACGTGGAGCGCGTGCTGCCCAATAAGTCAGCGCATGCGCGCGCAGCCGCTAATCCATCGACATGGGACAACCTTGGGTACGTGCACGTCGGCTATTCGACCGCGCTCGTCTTACCAGCCTCTTTGGAGCCGACGACGGTCTCGATCATGTCGCGGGTGAACACGCTGTTCAACTGGGTCGAAGCCAATGCCGTAGCAGACGATTGGTATGCTCATGTGGCGGCGACTGCCCGCCTGTGGGTTGCGTATGATGGGGAGTTTCGTCAGACGCCGCCGGCGCAATTTGTGAACCTTCTGGCGACGCCGAAGCAGGTCAAGACTCACCAACATATCGATTCGCTGGCACCAAGCGCAGCGCTGGCCATGCAGTTGGAGGTGTCCCCTGGCAGCGGGACGACGCTCATCATGTATGAGACCATTGAATTGGTCGCGACCACTCCCAACGCGCACGCCTACATTGACGGAGCGTTTGCCTGGGAACCGGTGGCAGTTCAGTTGCGTGAAGGGTGACCAGGGATCTGATGAAAGACTACGACTGATAGAAGGTATCGACGATACGAGCGGTGTTGAACAACATGGCATCGCGCCTTGTGTAGGCGGCGTGGCCGTAATAATGGTCGCGCGGGTTCGTGGATCCGTTTGAGTCCTTGTAGTCGACAAGCAAACAGCGGCCTTCGCTGGGACAACGGATCGCGCGCCTCGCACATTCCAGCCAGCGCTCGAAGCCATCGAACGGCTCTACCAATTCCCAGACCGCCTTGTTGGCGGTCTTCGCCTGCTCGGTTGCCGGAAGCGCGTCGCTGCCAGCCACGGCAAGTTCCTGCACGTAGTCGCCCCCCCAGGCGATCGGCATCTCCATCGTAATCTGAGGCAACTCCATCTTCGCAAGCCAGGTCTTGCCATCTGTCCGGAGATTGCGGTGGTTCACGACATGGAGCAGCTTCCCGATTCCCGAAGGGTCCCATCCGTAGCGCACCGGCTGCCCAAAGGTCACGATGTCCAATGAAGCGCCATTCAGCAACGAACCCGCCGACAGCATCGGGTCGAGTCTGTGGATCACGTCTGCCAAGTCTGTTTGGTTGGTCTGTTCGGCGTAGGATGTGAGAATGGCAAGCAGCCGTGGTCTCCCGGTAATGGCGCTCGGGCAGAGGAGGTTCGATGCCAGTGCGAGGACGAGGCCGGCCTGACCATGCGCTTGAATGAGCATGCGATCTCCGGACCCCAGGTGATGCAACTTGCAGTGCATGCGGAGCTCATCGAGGACACGGACTGCGGCTACAGCCCTCCCAAGGTGATGATGCTCGGATGACCATAAGATGCGCACGCATCTCATGGATGTGGACGCTTTGTTCAGCGCACGTTGCAGCATACCAACTGCGGTCTCTGTAAAGTTCCCGGCGTCGCTGACGTGATGGTCAATGAGCTTCTTCGTCGCGTCGTCATTGGTGAGCGGCGGTCGAAGCCCGCCCGGTAACAGCGGGACCCCATTCGTTTCTTGGCGCATGGCGGCGAGGAGCGCATCGAGCCCGGAGACCCCTCGTGAATAGCCTCGCTTGAGTCCCCCCGCGTCGTCGAGGCGCTGAGTCCCGAAGACATCGGTGCCGTGGATTGCACCATGGACTACTATGACCGTGCGCACCCCGGCACGATCCATGGCCGATCCCAGGTTGACCATTTCCGCCGTCCACTCCGGGGAGTCCGGTGGTGGACCGGCCGTAAATTCCGCGGCGGCTAACCGCTCTCCCGGATGTTTTCTGGAGAGCTCGTCATGCTGAAAGTTGTTCTCAATCGGCATCGCATGATTTCATACCCGATCTCGGTCTCGCACTGCAATCGAAGGATGATCAGCGGGTGATGGCAGGTGTCGTTTCCTGACCGTCGATGAGGGGCCCCGGCTGCAAGACTTTGCTTTTGGGCATCACCGCGGTCGCAGAGCAGATGTTTTTTTCTACGTCAATTTGACGATCAACGATCTTTACGTCTTGAAGGTATTCCTGCACGATCTCTTCACGAGTCAATTCGATGTCCTGATCGACGCCTCTTCCCGACCGTTCCCGGACACGGTCGATCATGTGCTCTTTGACTAAGACCCGGATCTGCTTGGCCAGATCAGTACGCGCAGACAATTCGGACACCCGCTGGCACACCAGGACGCCTTTCGCCATGTCGCCGTGGCCTTTGCCTATCACAAATTCATCCGGTGAAAAACCGGCTTCATTCCGACCAGGGCCCGATGATCCGTTGGTGGAGGGGGTCAAGCCAGTTTGCTGTTGCTGAAGTTGTTGGAACGAATGCTCGGCGTGGCTCCGCACGCTACCTGAATCTGCGACGAGAGCCGGAGGCGTCCACGATGTCACAGGGCTTCCAAGCGCCAGAGCTGCGACCATGAGCTGTAGGCCGTGCGTCACCGATTATCTTCCTCTTCCGCCCCCACGACCGCCGCCTCCTCGGCCGCTTCCGTACCCACCACGTCCCACTCGGCCGTAACGGCCCGGTCCTTCCGAGACCCGAGGAGCAATACGGGAGGGCATACGTGGGACGAACAGGGGCGATTGAATGTGATGAGGCATCGTCGGAGCGGTACGAGTGACCGGCGGCTGCCCAGTCGAAGGGACAGTGGCCGGTGGCTGAAGGAACTGTCGCAGCGATTGAATGGATCGGAAACCATGCCGCATGTCTCGTGATCCTCTTGAAGGCGCAATGGCCGTCGGGGCTTGCTGGAGTGACTGAATGGACGGCGAGGCGGGCGGGGGAGTCTGTCCGCCTGCCGGTGCGTTGCCAGAAGGGGGCGAGGAGAGCGGAGTCAACGGCCGCATGTCTGTGAAGGTCCGCGAGCCGACACGAGTCGGCGTTTGGGTGCTGCCGCCTGGCTGATTGCCCAGATGCACGGGCATCGTCGGTGTCGTGTGGGAAATCTCGTTGAGCGACAAAGGAGTCGTACGGGTGCCCCGCTGCGGCGACATCAGCTGAGTGGCGGGGATCATGGGCTGCGCGGCCGGTGTGTTCGCCACGATGACGCGCTGGGCGGCCGGCACATAAGGACTTCCCGGATAGAGCCCCTGCGCGATAGTCAGCAGCGTGTGCGGAGGTGTGATGCCGACCCATTGAGACGGATAGGTCACAGGTCCGACCATGACCCAGTCAGTCCATGCTTGCGAAACCATCGCATTCGACTGCATTCGATCCAAGAGTTCCTGCCGCTGGAAGCTGGCTTGTTGAGCCTGCTCGGCCGACACTGCGACGGCCAACGATTGGGTGGCCACTTCCAGTTCCTTGTGCAGGTCATCGATGTCTCGTTTCAATGCCGCGAGTTGCAGTCGCGCGTCCTCATTTTCGCGAAGGGCAAGGATCGCTTGAGCGACCTCTTCGGTGTCAATTTGAGAGGTAAGATCAACCGTGATGACCACCGTGTCGCCGTCGAGCGACAGGGTGGTCTGTTGGTCGTGAACCGCAACCAGTCCGGCCGTGTATGTTGTGATCTCATCCTTGGTCACGTCGAAACCTTCCACGACCGTCATGCTTTCCAGATAGGTGGCAACCTGTTCCAGCGCATTTCGTTTGGCGGCTTCCGTTGCCAGACGCTGCGCATCTTCCCTCGTATCGCGGTCACCCATTCGATACTCACCCTGTGACACCACGATTCGCATCTCGGCGGATGCGATGGCACCAAGGCATAATAGAAGGATCGTGAAACAGAGATGCGAAAAGAGGAGAAGGAAACAACAGCGCGGTGCAAACCAGGAACTCCGGCAGCGCGGCGGGTCGGACATGTCGTCACCTTATCAAAAAGACTGACGCTTCACCGTGCCCGTGTTCAGCATAACACCCGGAAAAGTCTTTTCGCTAGCGCCTTCCCGCCCCAGCGGCTGGCTTGCCTTCAAGAAAATTCGCGTGCTAAGGTAACCATTCCCTTTTCGACCTTGAGCGGAGACGCCTACAGATGACACGGAAAATGAGCTCGGTTTGCGCGTTCGCAATGGGCCTCTGCTTAGTCTCCGTCATGGTCTCCTCAGCGGCTGCTCCTATGCGGACTTCCGCTTCCCAACTGGGGAAATCGATTCCATCAAATCCTCCGACCGAGTATGTCATCCTGTTTGTGCTCGAAGGATTCGGACAAGAATCCCTCAAGGGCGGCACGATGCCCGCATTGAGCAAGTTGATTAAAGAGGGATCGGTGACCTGGTCAGCAAGCGCGGTCAAGCCTGCCCTTCGACTGCCGACCATGGCATCAATCATCACCGGCGTCCCCGTCGAGAAACATGGCATTCACTGGAACACGTTCGAGTTTAGCCGGGGCTATCCGCGTGCACCCAGCGTATTTGACTACCTGGATTTGAGCGGCGGAAGAGACAGCGCGATCTTTTTTATGGACGAGTCGCTGTATCAATTGGCACGACCGGAGCCCTATACCGACTATCAGATGTGCGGACCCTTGAAACCCGAATGCAGTCCTGATCGCCTGGTCTCGTACATTCAACAGTACTTCAAAAAGGCAACGAGCGGACATGGATACGGACACGCGATTCTCTCGCTGCCGCATTTCCTTGTGGTCCACCTTCCGGAAGCCGGACGGGTCGGCGCATCGCGTGGATGGGCTTCCAAAGAGTACCGAGAGGCGCTCCGCACGGTTGATAAAGCCATCGCTTCAGTGTTGGACATCTACAAGAGCCAGGATCTCACGAAACGGACCACGGTGTTTGTGACCTCCTTGAGTGCGGACGGGATTGACGCGGGCCGCGAGCAGACCACGAATGGAACCGCTCCCCTCGTGCCCTGGATCGCTTCCGGCGTCGGCATTAAACATGGGCACGCGATTCATCAGCCCGTGTCGATCCTCGACACCGGGGCGACGGTCATGCGCACCTTAGGATTGCAGACGCACACAGAGTGGGAGAGCCGGCCAGTCGAAGAAATCTTCCAGTTCGCCTTCATTGCGGCGGCGCCCAATTCGAATGTGCCGTAGGGATTCAGTCATGGGCATTCCCAGCGGGCTCGGCGCATGGCGGACGATCCTGGTAAGCGTGTCGTTATTTCTGTACGGAGGCGCCGTCTCGCTGACGGTCGAGGCCGCCCCGCCGCCGAGCTATACGAAAGAACACGCCATTATGATTGATCCGACAGTGCTGGATCCTCCATCCTGGTGGTACGTGCCCGGAGTCACGCCGTCTATCTACAACTCCGATCCCGATTCGCTGGATGCGTTTAAGACGACCGATAAACGGACGCTCGCATTGAAGCCGGGAAAGTACAAATTCATCAGCTTTACGTTTGATTTCCCTTTCTCCGTGAATCTCGATGGGAAATTGGAGTTCGCGCAATCGCTCGATCAATGCGTAGAAGGACGCGGGACACAAATCTTGGTGGTCCGGTGCAAGCGGACATACCCCTATGGAGGCCAGCCTGACTATACCTATCAGTGAGTCGGGCGGCAGTAACGAGTGTGAAGAAGTAGATGAGCCCGGTGTCGTGTTCGGAGCAGATCAAGATCAGTCCCATCAACGATGAAGAGGACATGAAGATGACGCAGGCGCTAGAGGATTTGTTGGAAGCACTCGAGGACGTCGACGATGCCACCCGTGAAGAGGCTGCCAAGGCGCTGGGCGTCATGGCCGATCCCAAAAGCCTGGATGCACTGATCGGTGCCTGCGAGGACGAATATTGGGCTGTCCGTGCACATGCGGGGTCGGCTTTGGCGAAAATCGGTGGTCTGCGGGCCGCCGACGCGCTTATCGGTTTATTTAACGACCCGATTATGGAAGTACGGAACCAGGCGGTCGAAGCGGCGGCGGCCTTGGGCGCCGGTGTGCTGGATCGGATGATAGCCGCATTGAAGGACGAGCGTTGGCGCGTGCGGGAGCATGCGGCCAAGACGTGCGGTGACATCCGTGATCGGAAGGCGGTTGACGCCTTAATCGTCGCCTGCCGTGATCGTGACGGCGCTGTCAAAAGTGCTGCCGCGGAAGCGCTTGGCAAAATCGGCGATCCGAAAGCGGTGCCGGTCATGATCAAATTGTTTCGCGATACGTCGAAGATCGTGCGTGAGACCGCCGGCACGGCCCTGGTCTATATCGGTCAGCCCTCAGTCGATCCGCTGATCGAATGTTTCAAGGACAAGGATTTTGTCGTGCGCTGCCATGCCGCACGTGCGCTGGGCGGGATGACGACCGACTACCAAATCGGCAGGACGTGGGTGCGTGAGCCGAAGGTCGTCGATGCACTCATTGCCGCACTGAAAGACCCGGATCGCGCCGTCCGCGAAGATGCGACGATCGCGCTGGGCATGATCGGAGATCCACGCGCCATTGATGCCTTGATCGAAGCCATGAAGGACGGGGCGGTCAAGCGCCATGCCATCGCGTCCCTGGGAATGATCGGTGACCCACGGGCACTGGCACCCGTGCTTGATGCCCTGAAGGGGAAGGGGATCCGGCAGGAAGGCACGCCGACGCCGGGCTGCATCGTCAGCGAGGATGCCTTCATCAAAGAAGCCGCGGCCACGGCCCTTGGTCAATTTCGTGATCCACGCGTCATTCCCGATCTCATCATGTTGCTGAAGGACGGAGTGTTGCGTGAAAAGGCGAGTGCCGCGCTCGCCGCGGTTGGCGATACGGCGATCGAGCCGCTCATTGCTTTTCTGTACGATCCCAAGGCTTCGGAAGTGTCGGCCGAAGGCGAACGGGTGCTTTCCTATGCGTCGGTTCGACTCAGCGCGAAGGACGCATTGCGGCAGCTTGTCATGGAAACGCTCGAGAAGCTGGGCTGGACATTGCCGCAGGAAGATGTCGCAGTGAATTCAAGCTCAGTGGACAATGCGCGCGTAGATAAGCCGCTCGGCGAGGCGGGACGTTTCGGCCCGGCCGGAGACCTTGCCAAATAGCCGCTGCCTTGCACAGCGAGCCCGTGCGTATCGTCGAGGTCAGTTCCATCCTTCAACTTCGTGAATGAGGCATGCCATCATGATTGCCGGTCTATGGAAAGGGCGCCTCTACCCACAATAATGTAATAGGCTTCCGCTGCACCTCCACTCGTCAAGTCCGTGAGTTCAGGCTCAGATGGGTTCGCATACATGCTGGCGGACGGCGCCATCTTCTCCGTTCGAGTCGCCAGGGGATGGACGTTTCACCAACCAGGAGGCATGCGTCGTCGATCCCTTGTCTTTGCCGCATCGGAGAAGCGAAACATGGCACTGGTGGAATGAATCGCCAAACTTGGAAGATCAATCAGTCAGCGAGGCGTGGCTTCGGCAAATGGTGAGTGTTCGCGTTGACCCTGTGAAAATGGCTATGTTACGCTCACCAGTTCTGAGGACGAGCGTCTATGGCTGATTCGGTAGCCGAGCAGATCGCCGCATTGCAGGACGATGACTGGGCAATCCGCGAGGAAGCTGCGGTGGCGTTGGGAGTCTTTCGAGACCCCCGGGCAGTAGGGCCGTTGGTGGGTCTTCTGCGTGACAGCGATCGGGCGGTGCGGGAAGCAGCTATTGGCGCCTTGACCGCAATTGGCGGACCCTCTGTCCCGGTTCTCGGCCTCTGTCTTTCCGATCCGCAATTGGGCGTCCAGGAGGCTGCTTCGTCCGTCCTCGCGTCCATCGCAGACGAACGGGTGCTCGATCCGCTGATCAGGGCATTGGGAAATAGCGATTGGATTGTACGCATGCACGCCGCCAAGGCGTTGGGACGCATCAAAGCCGCGAGCACAATCGACCCCTTGATTCCGTTGTTACAGGATAAAGTCAAAGCCGTGCGTGAAGAAGTCGCGGTCGCCTTGGCGGAAATCGGCGATGCCGCGCTGTCCTCATTGCTGGACGCCTTAAAACATCCTGAATGGTTGGTCCGGCTGCACGCAGTGGAGGCTTTAGCGAGGATGCGGTCACCACGTGCAGTCGAACCGCTTCTGTGGGCTTTGTTCAATGATGCTGACCAGGCGATCCGAGAAGATGTTGTCCGGGCTCTGGGCCTGATCGGTGACAGTCGGGCGACGGAATATCTCGTGAACGTTATGAATGAGCCGCGGTTACGCACCCTTGCGGTGGAAGCCTTGGGCCAAATCGGCGACCGCTCGGCCGTACCGCTGTTGATGGCCGTCCTCGAAGGCGCCGCCTCCCCTGATGTTCTGCGTCCGGTTGCCGGGTGTGGCGACCAGTGGGACGAGGAAATGGTCACGAGGGGCGCCGCGGTACGTGCTCTGGGCAGCATCGCGGACGATGCCGCCATCCCCGCCTTATTGAAGGCGCTGGATCAGACTGAGACCCGTGCTGATGCGGCTGCCGCATTGGTGAAATTCGGATCCAAAGTGATTGCGCCGCTACTGACGATCATGACGCAGTCCTCCGATGAGAATATACGCTTCCACGTCAAAGACACACTGGCGCAAGTGGGATGGAGGGCCGGCCGCATTTAGCTGAGGGATGAGGGGCAGTGGCTACGTCTGACGGGAAGGCTCGACTGTCTGGGGAGTGACAGAGGCGATGTGAGCTGGATCTATGTCAAAGGAAACCATCGAGACGCTCGTCGCAGAGTTGGTCCATGAAGAAGACTGGCGGCGTATGCGTGCGACGGCTGCCTGCCTGGCTGGCGGTCCGAGAGCCGTACAGGCGTTGATCGAAGTCCTGCACTCAGGGACGTCAGGTCTTAAACGAGAAGCCGCCTCGATGTTGGCACGAATCAAGGATCCAAATGCGGGCGTCCCCTTGGTCGGGCTGCTTGAAGACGAGGATGAAGGCGTCCGCCAGGCGGGCGCCACGGCATTGGAGCAGATGGCTGGAGTGCTTAATCCCGAAACGGCTGCTGCCTTGGTCGCGTTGCTGCCGAAGACGGCAGAGGGAGAAACTCGCCGCCTGTTGATACATCTGGTCGGGGCGATTCCGACGGCAGTCGCTCCGCTGTGC
>DASTJX010000344.1:0-4374 GCA_035716265.1 Nitrospira sp. | reverse complement strand
GACACAACACTACGGTCGCCTGTCGATAGCTGGCATGAGGAGATTCATTACATGAAGAAAGAAAACGGCCGCTGGCGGATTGTCGGCAACGTCGGCGGAGAGTCGATTCCCGTCTTGCGGTTTGGGGTCGCACCGCATCCACTGTTTTAAGGACATGCGGCATCACAGTGCTGCGGTTCCCATAAGAGCACTGGTCACCGCGATCGTGAGTCGCTCGCCATTCTCAGTCACTCCTCGGCAGATGAATGGTAAACGTGGTGCCTTGTCCCTCCTCACTTTCAACTGCGATCGAACCCTGATGCTCTTCAACGATTCCTTTCACCACCGTCAACCCCAAGCCGGTGCCTTTCCCGAACTCTTTGGTGGTAAAGAATGGGTCGAAGATCTTGTTGACGACCTCTTTCGGGATGCCATGTCCGGTATCGGAGATGGTCAGTTTCACCATGTCCCTCTCACAAACGAGTCCCACTCGTAAGGTGCCGCCCTCTGGCATGGCATGCAGGGCGTTCATGATGAGATTGATCAACACCTGGTTCATTTGATCGCTGTCCGCTACAACCCTGGGACAATCCGGATCCATCTGCGTCAGTACTTGCACGCGATGATTGGACAGTCGATCACGAAACATGTCGAGGCTGTTCTCGATCACCTCTTGCATGGCCACGGGCACAGGCTGTGGCGGTTTCCTTCGGGCGAATGTGAGCAATTGATTCATGACTCTGGTAATTCGCTCGACCTGAGCCACGATCGTTTGCAGCCCTTTCTTGACCGGCTCGTCGCTGACCCGATCCAAAAGGTATTCAGCGCGGCCGAGGATCACGTTCATCGGCGTGCCGATTTCATGCGCCATGCCCGACGCCAGCGTTCCCAGCTCAGCAACGCGCTCGGTCCGTCGAAGCTGTTCCTGCAACCGAGTGCGTTCAGACACGTCGCGAAGGATCGCCGTGAAGAACTGATTCCCTTGAACGGTGACGTGCGATATGGCGGCTTCGAGCGGAAATTCTTCTCCGTCGGTTCGCAGACCCATGACCGTGCCCAGTTGGCCCATTCTTCGGCTCGTCACTCCGGACCGCCCAAATGTTCTAACATGATCGTGATGAGCCTCTCGGAAACGGGCCGGGATGAACTTACCAAGTGGTTGACCGATGGCGTCCTGCGACGAGCATTGAAACATGTGCTCGGCCGCATCATTGAACACGACGACCTTCTGGGCGTGATCGACCGTGATGATCGCGTCCATCGCAGAATCGATGATGCCTTGGAGCCGGAGCTTGCTGAGCATGTATTGCTCTTCTGCCCGTTGCCGGCCAGCGACCGCACCCATCACGGCAGTCTCCGCGTGAGCTCTCGCTTCTTGTGCCGCCTCCATCAGCCCTTCGGCGTGCGATCGCTCGATACGTTCTGCCCGCAGATCCTGCATGGCTTTCGTCTTCGTGACCTCGGCATTCAGCAGATCCAATTGCACCCGCTTGAGCTTGACCAGGCCGGATGCCACAAGCCAAAGCACGAACATCCCCAATGCACGGTTCGTCACGCTGTACTGAAGCAGCATGCCGGCCGGTTTCCACACCAAGTCGGCCCAAAGCAGCACGGTCGCAGCGAGGCAGAAATACAATGGATCGCGCTGCCGTTCTGAAAAAAACGTCAGAAGAAGAGGAATAATGTAGAGGACCGAGACGGCAATTCCGACGGGAGTCAGCAGATCGACAACAAAGATATCGATGGTCAGGAAAAGGATCACCCAGCGCGCACGGCTGGGCACGATCTGAATGGGAACTTGCATGGGCTCAATCCCGGCCGACTCGGCCGGAATGTGTCATCCTTCGGCCTGTGGCGTCCCTTCGATTTCGGCCAGCTTTCGATAGAGCGTTTTGCGATCGATGCCGAGAACCTGGGCGGCTTGGTACTTGTTCCCTCCGGTCTTTTCAAGAATCTTTTTGATGTATTCCTTTTCGATCTCATGCAACGGCAATGTTTTTTCCGCAGCTTCTTCCAGCACCCGTCGGTCCCCAAGTGCGCCCTGCACGATAGGCGGCAAATCGTCCGGCATGATCTTTTCTCTTCGGCTGAGGGTCACCGCCCGCTCGACGACATTCTCCAACTCTCGAACGTTTCCAGGCCACATATAGTCCATCAACATCGCCAACGCGGATTCCGTGACGCCTTTCACTTCCTTTCCCCGAGCCTCACCGCATTTTTTGAGAAAGCCGTCGACCAGTAATGGAATGTCCTCACGGCGGTCTCGGAGCGGCGGCAGTTTCACCTCGATGACGTTCAGTCGATAGTAGAGATCTTCACGGAACCGTTTGGCTTTGACTTCTTCGGCGAGGTTGAGGTTGGTCGCGGCGATGATCCGCACATCCACCGAAATCGGCTTCGTGGCGCCAATCCGCCGAATTTCCTTCTCCTGAATGGCACGCAAGAGTTTGGCTTGCAAGGTGATTGGCAATTCACTGATTTCGTCCAGAAAGAGCGTGCCCTTGTGCGCTTCCTCGAATAAACCGTGCTTGTCTCCCTTGGCATCGGTAAATGATCCGCGCATGTGGCCAAAGAGCTCGCTTTCCAAGAGTTGGTCGGGAATGGCGGCGCAGTTGACGGGAATAAAGGGGGCGTCCTTACGATCGCTGTTGTAGTGAATGGCCTTTGCCACGAGTTCCTTGCCTGTCCCGCTTTCTCCCGTAATCAGGATATTGGTCGGACTGTTCGCGACCCGGCGGATCAACTCGAACACCTCCCGCATCGGCTTGCTCTTTCCAAGAATTTGACTGAAGCTAAACTCCTTACCCACTTCACGTCGGAGGCGGTTGATCTCGCTTCTCAGCAGTGCTTCACGGAAACCGCGCTCGGTGGCTCTCAGGAGTTCGTCATTCTTTACTGGCTTCATCAGATAGTCATAGGCGCCTTGCTTCATGGCTTGAATAGCAGTTTCTACGCTTCCAAAGGCGGTCATCAGGATGACATTGGTGTCAGCCCACGACTGTTTGATCTGGGTGAGCAGCTCGATCCCTTGCATCCCCTTCATCCGTAAATCCGTGAGCACGACCGGATACTCTCTGTCCCGGAGACTCCCGAGAGCTTCCTGTCCATTAGCGGCGAGCGTCACGGTATAGCCATGGTCTTCCAGCACGTCCCGCAGCAACGCCCGCATGTCGTGATCATCGTCGACTACCAGCACATTGCGGACGGCGTTGAGCATAGAAATCTCCGATAGGAAGGCCAGTCATATCAAAATGAGGTGGGCAAATCCAGTGATTCTGGAACGTCGGACTCTCTCATGCGCGTGCGTTGGTCTGCGGGTACGCTTACGCTTCTCGGTGTTCGGCGCAGGACATCGTCTGAACACTTTCTTCGGCAGTCACCCCTCCTCCAGCCCTACATGCCGCCGCAATACATTATAGTCGTATGCCCGCTGACCCACCCGTCGCAGACCAGGATCGTTGCGCTCCATCTCGTCAATCAAGTCTATGACGTGTTGCCTCGTAGTCATCGATGCTGAAGCGTGGCGAGGCGTTTTCCCACCCAACGTCGCATGGCCTTGATCCGACCATTCAAGGTATGCGTGTTCTAAAAAGGCGTTGAGCAAGGCCAGATCTACTTCGGGCGTCACCACCACGGTCAGTGGCTGCTCAGACATGAGTTGGTCAATGGAGAAACGAAGACTCGGCGGAGTGATCGTTTCCTGCCGGAAATGAAGTGAAAACCCGAATGTCATCGCCAGGTGATGCTTCATGTGATTCAGTCGCTCCGGGCTGTCGCATTCAACGAAAAGTTGGGAAGCAGTGAGTGTGAATCTCGTCGTTTGCGCTCCTGTATCGCGCAGGACCCAAGACCTTGAAGCCCCAATATTCGAATCGGGAGTGTCTTTTGCCGTCGGCATGGCTGACGTTTCAGGCTCTACGCCGTCGATCGCCGAAAGACCTTGAGCAAAAAGTGGATAGTCGTGGTGATCATACATGGCTATGGCATACAGGGAGACCGCTCCATCCGGAGTACGGTATTGAATATGCGCGAGCGCATCGGCTAAGGCCGAGAAGCGCAGGGAAGCAAAGGCCCATAGCAGGACATGGCCGAAGCGTTTGATGTACTCCTGCCACTCCCCAAGCACCAGTTCGCCAGTGGACATCTCGAGGCTGCGCTCCCATTCTCGCGTCTGTTCGCAAAGAATCTTGGCATCGGACGGCGACACTATGATGCCGCTGCCGGCCCACACTGCCTTCCCTGAGTCGCCATCGCTTGGATCACGCACGACGCGCGTCAACAGCACCTGGCCGTTTCTGAAATCCTGAGAGAAATCTCCACCAGGCAAATGGAATGTGGTTCCATCTCCGAGCGAGCGAAGCACCACGGCCTCGTCCAACTTCGGCACGCCTATTA
>DASTJX010000343.1:0-20306 GCA_035716265.1 Nitrospira sp. | reverse complement strand
CCAGGCGACAGTCGTGCGCCACATGGCAATAGGCCATCAGAAAATTCTTGTCGCCGATGGACGTGATTCCGCCGCCCTGCACCGTCGCGCGATTGACGGTGACGTACTCGCGGAAGATGTTGTCATCCCCCACCACGACCTGGGTCGGCTCGCCCTGATACCCCAAATGCTGAGGCGGCCCGCCCATTGATACGAAGGGGTGGAGCTCGCAACGCGCACCGATCTTGGTCCAGCCTTCCACGTTGACATGGGAGAGGAGACGCGTTCCTGGTCCGATCGTGACATGTTCTCCGACAACGCAAAACGGCCCGATACTCACGTCATCAGCCAGCGTGGCCTTGGGATGGACGATGGCTTGTGGATGAATCTCCACGCAGTACCTCCTACGAGCGACACGTCAGAGACCGGTCTTCACTCCTCTCAGCCATTCTCACCGCCGGTCACACGACCGAAGGACCCGCACTGACGCTTTTTTCTTCCGTAACCATCGCAGTGACTTCGGCTTCACAGACCACGTCTGACTCGACGAAGGCCTTGCCTAACATTTTCCAGAAAGGAGGCCGCTTTTTGAGGACATCGATTTCAATGCGAAGACGATCGCCGGGCACCACCGGCTTGCGGAATTTTGCCCCGTCAATGCCGGTCAAATAGACGAGAGGCTTCGCCGCCGGCCCCAAGGATTTGAAGGCCAGGAGTCCGCCGACCTGCGCCATCGCTTCCAAGATCAGGACACCAGGCATGACCGGCCGTCCGGGGAAATGTCCTTGAAAGAACGGCTCATTCACCGTCACGTTCTTAATGCCGACTATCCGGCGATCTGGGTCGAGTTCGAGGACCCGGTCGACGAGCAAAAACGGATAGCGATGAGGTAAGAGCGCCTGAATCTCGGCTTGTTCCATCACGGCCATCTCGGTACCTCCTCGTGACTCTGACCGTTCTGTTCCCTCCTTCTTCGGTGGAGGAAATGGCGGGTCTGCCCTGCGACTTGCGAGGGATCGCATGGCTGAAAAGCGCAGTCGCAGCAGCGACGACGAGCACTGTTCGCAGGTCCACTCGGACGCAGCCCGGGATGGACCACGTTGCGCAGGCGAGCGCTGATACGCCATGCACTGTGAGCCCTTGCTGGAGCAGAGCAGGACCCGCCATGTCTACGCGACATTTCGATCACTATTTATTCTGCTTATCGAATTCCTTCACGACGTGTTCGGTCACATCCAGGGCCGGCTGGTGATAGATCACAATCCTGATAGCGGCTTCATTGCCCCGGTCGATCACCGCGATGTAGCCCTCCCGCTGCGCGACCACTTGTGCGGCATCCTGGACCTTCTTGGAGTACTCGGTCACCATTTCGCGCTGCTTCTGCTGGATCTCCCGATTGAATTCAGCCAGACGGCGCTGATACGCCTCCACCTTCGCCTGGAACTGGTTCTGCTTTTCTTGCTTGGCCGCCTCGCTCAGCTTCGCATCCTGAATCGTCTGCTCCAACTCCTTGAGCTCCTGATCGTCGGAGTTGATAATCTTCTGCCTCGTGGCAGAATAGGCCTTTAACTCTTCGAGAGCGCGTTTGCCCGCCTTGGATTTCTCAATGACGAGTTGCTGGTCCATGACACCGACTTTCAACGGTTCCGCTGCCAGCACCATCGACGACATGATCCACCACAGGGAGCCGATACTCGCCAGAAAGACTCGTGTATTCCGCTTCATGAATAATCCTCCTCGGGAACCCATCGGGTCCGGGCTTCACGGGTATTCTCTGTTGAACTCTTCGATGACTTGATTCGTGAGATCCAACTCTTCGTCTCCGAAAATCGCAGGGCCCCCTTTGCCTTTATCGATGACGACTTGCAAGCCATTCCTCTTCGCCACCTTGGCGACGACGGCCTCCACTTTATCACGGAACGCTTCGAGAACGTCTTTTTGTTTTTCCTGCACTTCTCGATTCAGCTCAGCGGCTTTCTGCTGATACTCCGCCATACGGCGTCTGAAGACTTGTTCCCGTTCGTTCTTCGCGGCCGGACTGAGCACGCTGGCCTGTTTGATGAAATCTTCCTCCATGCGGCGAAGCTCTTTCTCCTCGATCTCGATCAGCGCCTGGCGATTCTTGGAGAATGCGGTCAGTGATTCTTTCGCCTTTTTCCCGGCATTCGAGTCGTTGAGCACGCGTCCCGGATCCACGAGCCCGATTTTTCCGTCAATCTTCGTACCGGCCCCGGCACAGCCGAAGGCTGTCGCAATCCACATGGCCAGTGGGAATACCCACAGCCGCTGCGCCGACACCCACCGTCCTTGAACCCGCAGTTCTGGGCTCACCCCTCACCTCTCCATGTCTTAGAACAACGACCCGATCGTGAACTCAAACACGCCTTTCCGCTCGCCTTCGCGAGCATCCAGATTGATACCGTATGCAGCACGCAGCGGGCCGAACGGCGAGATCCACCGTCCCTCGAG
This sequence comes from Nitrospira sp., assembly GCA_035716265.1. Taxonomy (GTDB): domain Bacteria; phylum Nitrospirota; class Nitrospiria; order Nitrospirales; family Nitrospiraceae; genus Nitrospira_C. The sequence continues at coordinate 17,858 of DASTJX010000343.1, read as the reverse complement.
ACCGGCCGCTTTGCGCAATGCGCCGAACGAGACCGGCTCGTTGTCATCAAACCCTTTCCCCCAGTCGAAAAAGATCACGCCGTTCAATTTGGCCTCGGAGGAAATCGTGAAAATGAAATCGTTGTTAAAAATGAGCTCCTTGGCGGCACCGATCAGCGAACCGCTGGGCGTCACAGGGCCCGCCCGACCGAAGACGAATCCGCGCATCGTGTTGATACCGCCGACAAAAAACCGTTCTGTCAACGGAATGGGTTTCCCGTCTATTCCATCCGCGACGCCATAGCGGGCATGGATGGAGAATCTCGTATCGAACGGCAGCGGCGTATATTTAATGGCATCAAGGTAATATTTATAGAAGTTATTCGTGCCTCCCAAATAGGGCGTCCCGAAGTCGAAACCGACGGCGGTCCGCAAACCGCTTCGCGGGTCCAGAAAATAATCCCGCGTATCGCGGGCGAGCGTCGTGCGAAATCCAGTCGTGGTTTGACTGCCCAACTGGCTCAGAATGATTTCAGGCGCATCGATCGTCGGATCGCTGAAATTCAACTCTTCCGCGACGAAGCTGATGCTTCCCGTCACATATTCGGACAGCCACCGGCCGAAGGTAATGCTCGCGCCTGATTTCTCTTCGAAGTACGTGATGTAGTTGGTCATGCTGCGATAGATGTCCAACTGCAGAGACGTCAGCGAATCGTTCAAGTACGGATTTCGAAACGTGATCAAGCCCAAGGTCCGCTGCTGGCCGAGCTGTCCACGAATCCGGCCCATCCATCCGTTGCCCCCGAGATTTCCCTCGGTGATATCGGCGATGGCCACCAGTTTGTCCAAGGTGCTGAACCCGCCGCCGATGCTGAACTGCCCTGTCGGTTTTTCTTTGACCCGGACGTTCAAGTCCACCTTGTCCACGTCCACCTGCTGCGGCAGGATTTCGACCGTTTCGAAGAAGTTGAGATTATTGAGGCGTTGAAAGCTTCGCTTGAGCGACGGCGTGTCGATGACGTCCTGTTCGTCGACGCGCAACTCGCGTCGGATGACGTTGTCCTTGGTCTTGTCGTTGCCATGAACATTAATCTGCCGGATGCGCATCATCTCGCCTTCTTTGATATTGAGAATGATGGTCGCGGTGCGTTCTTCGGCATTCGGATTCACATTAGGGATGACCTCGGCAAAGGCGTAGCCCTTGCTGCCGTAGAGATCGGTCAGTCGACTGATCTCATCGCGGATCTTCTGCCGTTGAAAAATTTCTCCCGGCTTGATCTTCATTTTGTCCCGTAACTCCGGGTCTTCGAAAACCGTATTGCCGCGGAACCCGATCTCTGTCACGGTGAACGGCTCTCCTTCCACGACGGCATAGGTGACGACGAACCATTTCTTATCGTCACTTAACTCCACTGAGGGTAAGCCGACCTGGGCGTTCAGATACCCTTTGTTCAGCAACACCTCCCTGATCCGCTCGACGTCATTGTTCATTTCCTCGCGTTTCAGGACCCCGGCATCGGAGAGAAAGGAGGGCAGCTTCAACTGAGTCACGAGGCCGTACCAGGGGACCCATTCGCGAGTCGCGGTCACCTTGAATATCTCGGACTTGGACGCGGCACGCATGCCCTCAAAGTTCACCGTTTTGACCTTGGCTTTCTCGCCTTCCTTGATAAAAAAGGTGAGCCGCTTACGATCGGCATCCAAGGTCTGGACGATCGGGATGACCTGGGCGCTGAAATAGCCGTCTTCCTGATAGGCAAGGCGAATTTTTTCAGCGCTTTCCTTCGCCTGCTGCTGATCCAAAAACGCCTGGCTCTTGATCGTGATCTTTTCCTTCAGCTTGTCGTCGCTCAATTCCTCATTGCCGTCGAAGACAATTTCCGTAATAAAGGGTTTCTCGCGGACCACGAACACCAGAGCCATACCGTCAGGACTCGACTCGGTTTCTACCTGCACGTCCTCAAAGTATCCGGTGTCATAGAGGATTTTGATCTGGCCCCGCACGTTCTCTGGCGAGTACGCATCGCCCGGTTTCAAGGTCAATCGACCCTGAATGGCGGGAAGCTCAATTTTCTGATTCCCCCGGATCTCGATCGAGGCGACCCTGGCTGTCGGGGTCTGAGCCCGGGCCTCATCCACCCCACCCGCAGCCAGGAGGACCAGGCCGAGCACCACCAGCAACCAGCGAGTGCGTGTCACAAACGAGAACTCTCTCACTCGCACCAGGCTCCCGAACGAACCGCAGAGAATACAGCTTCCATCTCAAGGCCTCGATCAGTGGAGACATGACGCCCTTCACCTGGGCACTGTCGCCGCGCATCCGAAGCCGTCGATGACAGCAGCAAGGAAGGTTGCTGACGTGAGATGCCTACGCGTGCGGCGTTGCAGCATCAGCCATGAACCCGTGTGAAAAACTGTCGGATTATATGGGGCAAGTATTTCAATGTAAAGCCGATCTGGCCCGAAACTCCGCTCCAACGTAACCCTCGAGCCGATCGGCGATTCCTTGACATCACCTACCCCATCACATACTATCGCCGTATGTCTCGAGCCGACGTTCGAAAAGCCATCCTGCCCGCCGCCGGTCTCGGCACCAGATTTCTGCCCGCGACGAAAGCGTCTCCGAAAGAAATGCTTCCGTTGGTCGACAAACCACTCATTCAATATGCGGTAGAAGAGGCCGTCGCCTCCGGCATCGAGGACATCATCGTGATCACCGGCCGAGGCAAGCGCGCGATCGAAGATCATTTCGACCGTTCGGTCGAGCTCGAAGAAAATCTCAAGGGGAACGGTAAAGGGCAGCTGCTGAGTCAAATCCGGCATATTTCCAATTTGGCCAATTTCTGTTACGTGCGACAGTCCGAGGCGCTGGGTCTGGGACATGCCGTGCTCTGCGCTCAGCATTTGATCGGCGATGAACCCTTTGCCGTCATGTTGAGCGACGAAATCATCGACGGGTCAGTTCCCGCGCTGGCACAATTGATCCACACATACAAGAAGCGTCACGGCGCCGTCCTGGGCATTCAGGAAGTCCCGCATCAGGAAGTAAACCGCTATGGCATCATTTCACCGGATCGGCTCTCGGACGGTCTTTACAAAGTGACGGATTTGGTGGAAAAGCCGGCTCCATCCGATGCGCCATCGAATCTGGCCGTCATCGGCCGCTACGTCTTGCCTCCGGAGATTTTTCCGATTCTCCGGAAGACCAAGCCCGGGAAGAACGGCGAAATCCAACTGACCGATGCGTTGAGAGAGTTGGCCAAGAGTTCGCCGATGTACGCGCTCGAGGTGAAGGGCAACCGCTACGACGCGGGCGACAAGCTGGGCTTTCTCATCGCCACAGTGGAGTTCGCCTTGAAAAACCCGTCATTAGGCTCCGATTTCGCCGAATACCTTCGAAGCCGTATGGAGTCGGCCGGAGAGCAGCGCCGCACCAGCAGAGCCTGACCATCGCATCGCTTCTTTGCCGGACGATTCACTATAGATCGTGAGACGCCGATGAGCGAATCGATCGAACAAGACCTGACGCCTCCTCAGAACGTCGAGATTCCCGACCAGCTGCCGCTGCTTCCCGTCCGCGACATCGTCGTGTTTCCCTACATGGTGCTTCCCTTGTTCGTCGGTCGAGAGATGTCGATCAAGGCGATTGAAGCGGCGCTCGCCGGCAACCGCATGATCTTCCTGGCCACTCAGAAGGCGCTCGACGTCGAAAATCCCGCTCCCGACGACATTCATTCGATCGGCACGGTCGGCATCATCATGCGCATGCTCAAGCTGCCGGACGAGCGGATCAAGATCCTGGTCCAGGGTCTCTCAAAAGCCAAGATCTCCGGATACATTCAGACCGAGCCGTACTATTCCGTGCGGATCGACAAGATCACCGAAGCGAAGGCGCCAAGTTCGACTCTTGAGATCGAAGCCGTCATGCGCACGGTCAAAGAACAGATCGAACGGATCGTCAGCCTGGGGAAGGTCCTGATTCCGGACGTGATGGTCGTCATTGAAAACCTGGAAGATCCCGGCCGCCTCGCCGACATGATCGCCTCGAACCTCGGCCTCAAGGTCGAAGTGACGCAGTCGGTCCTGGAGGTCACGGAACCCCTGAAGCGCCTTAGGCAAATCAGCGAGATCCTCGCCAAGGAGATCGAAGTCCTGTCGATGCAGCAAAAAATCCAGGCCCAGGCCAAGGGCGAGATGGACAAGACCCAACGCGAGTACTTCTTGCGCGAGCAACTCAAGGCCATCCAGAAAGAGCTCGGCGAGCTGGATGAACGGGCGGAGGAAGTCGCCGAATTCCGTAAGCGCGTCAAAGACGCCAAGATGCCCGAGAAAGTGTTGAAGGAAACGGAAAAACAGCTCAAACGGCTGGAGAAAATGCACCCCGACACGGCGGAATCTGCCACCGTTCGAACGTATCTCGAGTGGATGGTCGAACTCCCGTGGTCCAAGAAATCCAAGGACAATCTGGATCTCAAGGCTGCCCACAAAGTCTTGAACGAAGACCACTATGACCTGGAAAAGGTCAAGGAACGCATTTTGGAATATCTCGCCGTTCGGAAGCTGAAAGAAAAGATGAAGGGACCAATCCTCTGTTTTGTCGGCCCTCCCGGCGTCGGCAAGACTTCGCTTGGCAAGTCGATCGCCCGGGCGCTCGGCCGCGAGTTCGTCCGCATCAGTCTGGGCGGCGTGCGCGACGAAGCGGAGATCCGCGGCCATCGGCGGACGTACGTCGGTGCCCTGCCTGGGCGCATGATTCAAGGCATGAAACAAGCCGGCACCAGCAATCCGGTTTTCATGCTGGACGAAATTGACAAAGTGGGGATGGATTTTCGGGGCGATCCTTCGGCCGCCTTGCTCGAGGTGCTCGACCCAGAGCAAAACAACACCTTTACCGACCATTACCTGGGCGTTCCATTCGACCTGTCGGAAGTGATGTTCATCACCACCGCGAACTTGATTGACCCGATTCTACCCGCCTTGCGCGACCGCATGGAGATCATTGAGATTCCCGGCTACACCGAGGAAGAAAAGCTCGGCATCGCGCAGCGCTATCTGATCCCCCGACAACTCAACGAGCACGGCATTACCGAAAAACACGTCAAGATTGCCGAGGCGGCGATCCGCCAGATCATCATGCATTACACGCGAGAAGCGGGCGTCCGGAATCTCGAGCGTGAAATTGCCAATGTCATGCGGAAAGTGGCCAAGAAAGTGGCCGAGGGCAAAGGACTGGGCTTTCCGGTCAATGCCGGAAATCTCCACAAGTATCTGGGCGTCCCCAAATTCGTCCCGGAATCCGAACTCGAAAAGGATGAGATCGGTGTCGCGACGGGATTGGCCTGGACTGAGTCGGGCGGCGACGTGCTCTATATCGAGGCCACCGTGATGAAGGGCAAAGGCGTATTGACCCTTACCGGACACCTGGGCGACGTCATGAAAGAATCGGCACAGGCCGCCTTGAGCTATGTGCGATCGCGTGAAAAAACTCTGGGCATCAACCCGGACATGTTTACCAAGCAGGACTTGCACATCCACGTCCCGGCCGGTGCCATTCCCAAAGACGGACCGTCGGCTGGCATCACGATGGCCACCGCCATCGCCTCGGCGTTGGCACAGGTGCCGGCACGTCGGGATCTCGCCATGACCGGCGAAATCACGTTGCGCGGGCGGGTCCTGCCGATCGGCGGCTTGAAGGAAAAAATTCTTGCCGCAAAACGGGCCAAGCTCACAACGGTGATTCTGCCCAAACGCAACAAGAAAGATCTCGATGAAATCCCAAAACACATTTTAAAAGGCATTCAACTCGTCTTTGCCGATACGATGGACGACGTCATGAAAGTGGCCTTGCGGCGCCGGCAGTCAGCCAAGAAGAAGACCGGCCAGCCTCAAGCGCCGCAGGAACCCACGATACCGACCACTCGGATTGACAAATCGAGGCGGGCGGAGCGGACAGCCCACGCACGCGCAGCCCGCCTCCATGCCTCTCCTCTCAGCCGGTAGCATGGCGTCTTGGCCCCGGCGCAAGGGCGTCTCCCCAATCAACGAATTTGAGCTCATTCGAGCGCTGCAGCGACGGTATCGAAGCGATGGCCCTGGAGTGCTGCGGGGCATCGGCGACGATGCCGCCGTCATCGCCTCGTATCCTCGTCGAAGTCACCTGTTCACGACCGATCTGCTGACGGAAGGCATCCACTTTGACCTTGCCACCGCCACCTTTGTTGACGTGGGGTTTCGTGCGGCGACGGCCAATTTGAGCGATATTGCGGCTATGGGCGGAACCCCTGAATACATCCTGGTCTCTCTCGCCATGCCTCAATCCGCCTCGAGAGCGCAGGTCGAACAGATGTATCGTGGTCTCATGACCGCCTGCCGACCGCATGGTGTCAGACTGATCGGCGGTGATATCTCTGCATCGGCGGCAGGCTGGTTCCTCAGCATCACGCTGGTGGGGTCGGCCACGGCAGGTCATGTCCTACTCAGAAGCGGCTCCAAGCCAGGGGACGACCTGTACGTGACCGGAACCTTGGGGGACTCCCGAGCGGGACTGCAGCTTTTAGAGAACAGCCCTCGAAGGAGCCGGCCCTCCATGTCGTCCCGTCATCGACGGCTCTTGGTGGCCAGACACCTGCGCCCGTCCGCACGCATTCGCGAAGGGTGCTGGCTGGCACGAGGGCGTTGGGCGACCTCGGCCATTGATATCTCCGACGGGCTCTCCGGCGATCTCCGGCACCTCTGCGAAGAAAGCCACGTCGGCGTCGATCTCGATCTTTCGATGTTGCCGATTTCTCCCGCTTGCCGCGCCTATGCTCTCTCCGTCAAGCAGGATCCGGCGATACTCGCGTTGGCCGGCGGAGAAGACTATGAACTTCTGTTTACCATCCCGTCGCGCCAATCCGCTCGTTTCGAACGGGCGACCAGGGCACACCGTATCCGCGTCACGCGAGTCGGCCGAATGCTATCCCCCGGCCGAGGTCTGCACATGGTCATGCCAAGCGGTCGCCGGCAGCCGTTGCCATTTGTCAGTTACGAGCATTTCCGGTCTCAACGCTAATGTACGTCTAATTTCATGGCCTCTTTTCGATCGCTGTTAAGGCAGCTGCTCCATCTCGAGGAATCGCCTCAACGCACGGCGCTCGCATTTGCAGTGGGAGCCGCGATTGCGTTCTGTCCCTTATACGGCTTTCACATGGTCCTGGTAGGCATTTGCACCTGGGCTTTCAGGCTGAATTTTGTGGCACTGCTTGCAGGGGCCTTCATCAATAATCCCTGGACGCTGGTTCCCGTACTCGGGGCCACGTATTGGATTGGCGCCGTCATTCTGGGACGCTCCGACCGGCCTTCATTCGACTGGAACGAACTGGGCTTCCGCGCCATCTATGAACAGGTCATGCCTTATGCCGTCCCCTTCGCCGTGGGCGGCATCGTGCTCAGTCTGGTGGCGGCTCTTGTGTCATACCCTCTCGCCTTGTATCTCATTACCAAGCATCGACAGCAGGCATCAGCGCGCCCGGTGGAGCCATTGCCGCCCGCCGATCCCCTACGATAAGATGCTGTCGCGTCTATGGCACGACAGGAGCACACAGGCCAATCCCACGCTCCCTACGATGGCTCGGCCCTAATCGCTGATCCGATTCACAAGTACGTATCCTTCACCGTGCCATCGAGTCAGGCAGATCCGCACGAACAAAGCGAAAAAGATCTCATCGATTCTCCTTGGGTACAGCGCCTCCGTCATATTTATCAACTCCAGAGCGCTCGCTGGGTGTATCCTTCTGCGGAGCATACCCGCTTCGTCCATTCCATCGGCACCATGCACGTGGCCGGCCGGTTTGCGCGCCATCTCTATCCGTTCCTGAAAAAAAGCACGCCGGATGTCCCTTCGGCCAATTACGTCGAGGAATTTCTTCGCGTCACCGCGCTTCTCCATGACATCGGCCACGGCCCCTTCTGCCACTTCTTCGACGACAATTACTTGCATGCACTTCACGCGAGCCATGAGAAACTGGGACAGTTGATCATTCGGGATCATCTGGGCCCCATCATCAGAAAGATTCGACGCAGTCCATCGGGGCCGTTTGCCAAGGGCGAAGAACTCCACCCAGCTCAGATCGCTCATGTCATTTTGAAGGAGAAAGGCAAGGATAACTCACGTCTCCCCCGCTGGCTGAACATGCTGCAGCCCGTGATTTCAGGCAGTTACACGGCCGACAATCTGGATTACGTCCTCCGTGACTCCTATATGTGCGGAGTCGCCGTCGGTCCGGTCGACCTGACCCGGCTCATTCATTACACGATTGTCACAGAGAAAGGATTTACGATTCACAAAACGGGACTTCCGGCGCTGCAAATGTTCTTGAACACCAGAATGTACCTCTACTCGAACGTGTACTTTCACCGGACGACGAGAGCCATTGACATCCATCTTCGCGACATTTTCGGGGACACAATGAAGCTGCTGTTCCCCCACGATCCGCGCAAGAAGATGGATGCCTATTTGACGCTGACCGATTCCTCCCTGCTCGAAACGGTACGCGGGTGGAAGACATCCCGTCACAGCGGCGAACGGCGTCTCGGCGAGGAATGGGCACGCATTTTAGGACGTGACGTAAAGTGGAAAATGGCGTACAGCACGGTGTTGAAGGAAAAGGGGCAAGAACGGGGAATGGACTTCCCGAGCCATTCGCACTTCGAAAAGCAGATTCGAAAGGAACTGCCCAAGCACCTGCATCACGTCGCGTTCCGTGTCGACATGGCGCCGCTCGATCCGCGCCCGGACCCCAAGGACCAGCGGGGCAATCCTCTGTACGTGTACGACCCCGGAACCCGTACCGTTTCCACCGAGCCGCTCGAAGAATTCCTCGATTTGTTGCCGACCCGGCTGATCCAATTCCGCATCTATTCGCTGGATCACCGGCATGACGCAGTGCTTTCCCGCGCCGCCGGGACGGTGCTCAACAAAACCCCGTCGAGCATCGAATCGCACTATTAATTGAGTGCAATGATACGGGAGGCCGCCTTAGAACAGGGCGCCCTGAGGAAGTGGCGTGTCCACAGAGTGTCGTCACCGCACGCTACTCTTTGACTGGAAGCGGTTCGGGAGAGATTATGGATGAAGACGGCGGAGCCACCGAAGTGGTGCCGGGCAGAGATCGGCTCGGAAACGGAAGCTGGAGCAGCGCGTAGGGGTTCACGCGGGCGCCGTTAAGTTTCACACCCCAGTGCAAATGCGGGCCTGTGGCGCGGCCGGTGGCCCCGACCTTGCCTATGATTTGCCCCGCCTGTATGAGATCTCCCTCTTTCACGAGAACCTCAGAGAGGTGAAAGTACATACTATAGAACCCCAACCCATGATCGACGAAGACACCCCGGCCTGAAAATACGTGATCCACGACCAAGCGCACGATGCCGTCGTTGGTCGCCGCTACGTCAGCGCCCAGGGGGGCGCCGATATCCTCTCCATTGTGGGGATTTCGAGGCTGGCCGTTCATGATTCGGACACTGCCAAAAATACCTGTGCGCTTCCCGTTGACTGGCTCCACGAAACCGCTTTGCCAGAGGCGCAATGCTGAATTGTCCGCAAGAGCCCGGCGAACCTGCTCCTGCTCAGACTTCCAGCGTGCCAGGGTCTTCTCGTCGAGATCCACCTTGTCCTTCGGTAATCTCAGGTGCTCGACCGCAAATTTTTCCTTGGTTACCAGCACATGGTAGCTGAGCCGCTGTACCTTTTCGCCGTATTTCACGGTGACGGCGAGTTCGTAGGTGCCGGGGGCATCCTGCATATCGATGCCGACCAGCCCCAGATAGCCGGCTGGCTCCCCCGTTCTCATTTCCCGGAAAAAGGGAATTGTCCGGTCCAGAAAGGTGCCCGTGACGTCAGACGGCTCTTCCGGGACCGCAATTTTCACCAGCACGACCTGACCTTGGCGCCCGCTATATTGCCCGTCGATGCCCTTGGGTAAGGGCGGTGCATTCGGAAACAGTTCGACCGGAAACACACTGGTCAGCAGGACAACGGCGGTGATCAGCATGCGGTCCAGCCGCGAGACGCGTTGACTGACTTGTCTGAATGCTGACGTGAGCATCAGGGCGCCATGACTATTTGTTACCTTGATCGCTGTTCAAAAAAGCCCCATCTTCACACTCACCCAACCCTCGCGCGCCGAGATGCGCTATTCCACCGGCAAGCCGCAGCGAGGGACGAGGCGAGGCGTACTTTGTCTTGTACGTTGAGCCTCTGAGCGACGCGAGAACGCAGCTGACGGGATTTTTGAACGGCTTCATCATCGATAAAACCGCAGGCCGGAGACCTGCGACACTAACTCATCGACCCGTCGATTGACCGCACTAAACGGATCCATGCAGAGAATCGTTTCCTCCCAGTAGCCGTTCAGCTTCAAATAGGTCCAATCCACAGTGTAGGACCGATTCTTCGCCCGGGCAAATCTGATGAAGTCCCCACGCACTTTTGCCCGCGTGGTTTGCGGCGGTGTCGACATGGCGCGCTGCACGGCGTCTTCTTCGACCACCCGCTCGACCAATCCACGCGACTCCATGAGGTAGTACAGCCCCCTCGTACGTTTGACGTCATGGAACTGCAGATCAAGGAGAAAGACCCGCGGATCGTCCCAGCTGCAGCCCTTCTTATCGACATATGACTGGATCAGGTGCCGTTTCGTGATCCAATCGATTTCACGCACGAGTTGCATGGGATCCTCTTCGAGCTTGTCGAGAATCGCTGCCCACCGCTTCCAGACATCGTCCAAAATCGGGTCGTGATCATGCTGCGCCAGGTAGTTATGCGCCCGCTCGAGATACACGCGTTGAATCTCGACCGCCGTCATCTGCCGGCCGTCGTCAAGTTTGACTTTGCGTTTCACCGTTGGATCGCGCGAGATTTCACGGATCGCCTTGACGGGATCTTCCAGTTCCATGCCGTGCACCGAAAAACCCTCCTCGATCATCGAGAGCACGAGCGTTGCGGTTCCCACCTTGAGGTAGGTGACCAGTTCCGACATGTTGGAATCTCCGACGATGATATGCAGCCGCCGATAGCGTTCCGCATCGGCGTGCGGTTCATCGCGCGTATTGATGATGCTGCGCGAGGATGTGGTCGAAGAGGAGGTTTTTTCATGTATGTGTTGCGCACGCTGCGAAATGAAAAACTGTGGTTTGCCGGAAACCTTCAGCACCTTCCCGGCGCCGCTGTAAATCTGCCTGGTCACAAAAAATGGGATGAGCTGTTCGGTCACTTTCCAGAAATCCACATCCCGGCGCATGAGGAAATTTTCATGGCACCCATAGGTGTTCCCGAGTGAATCCGTGTTGTTTTTGAAAATGTAAATCTCTCCGGAAAGCCCTTCTTCACGCAGCCGTTCTTCGGCCGCCGGCAAACAGGCCTCCAGCAGGCGCTCACCGGCCTTATCGTGGACGACGAGATCGAGAATGTTGTCGCATTCAGGTGTGGAATACTCCGGATGGCAGCCGGTGTCCTGGTAGAAACGCGCCCCGTTCACCAGAAACGCATTGGACGGCCAACTGTTGGGAATCAGGCCCTCAAAGATATAGCCAAGGACCTTTTCCATGGGCAGATAAATCCGCCCGTTCGGCGAGAAAATGAGGCCATACTCATTCTCAAGACCGAAGATCCGTTGCTTCATTGGACCTGAAGATGGCATAAGCGGCTCGAGACAGAATACACGGCCTCCCGCACATCTTAACAGAAGATGAAGGATTCAGCATGCGGGATCGATTATGCCAGGAACTGCTTCGTGTCGGCGGGGGTGTACCGACGGAACTTGCGGTTTTCTCGCGTGCGGTCCAGCACGGCCACTTCCAATGTCTCGAGCGATAGTTTCTGGTTCCCAGTCTGCTCAAGGGCCAGGATAGAGAGATTCAGCGCCGTCTTCAGATCTGGCGGCTGGGCCGGCACTTTTTCCTTGAGCGCCGCCTGCACGGCCTCCGATTTTCCACCGATGACGGCAAACTGCTTCTCATCGATGATGCTGCCATCGAAGGAAATCCGGTACATCTCGTTGGTATGGCCGTTGTGCCCGATCTGGACTACGAGAATCTCGACCTCCAGTGGCTTCATTTCCTGGCTGAAGATCGTCCCAAGACTTTGCGAGTAGCCGTTGGCCAACGAGCGGGCCGTGACGTCCTCACGGCTATACATGAAGCCCTTGAGGTCCGCATGCCTGATCCCGGCCTTGCGCAGATTTTCGAATTCGCTGTATTTGCCGGCGCCGGCGAAGGCGATGCTGTCATAAATTTCCGAGATTTTGTGCAAGCTGGCGCTCGGGTTCTCCGCCGCGAGCAAAATCCCGTCCACATATTCCATGGCAATGATCGAACGCCCCTTGGCGATGCCTTTCTTGGCATACTCCGCCTTGTCCTGCATCATCTGCTCGGGCGAGACGTAGTAGGGCATCGGCATGTCTATCGCTCCTTCGCGATGCGGGTCGCCAGCATCGCCTCGTATACGCTCCGGATCTCGGACTCTGACACGTCGGTAATCCCCTGACCATTCACGATCTTTGCGGTGGGATAAATCCCTCTGATCAAATCTGGGCCACCCGTTCCGACGTCGTCATCCGCCGCATTGTAGAGGGCAAGGAGGGCCAACTTGAGGGCGTCTTGTTCAGTCATGGCCTTCTTGAAATGCTCGCGCATCGTGTTGCGGGCATCCTTGCCGCCGGAGCCGATCGCGTGATAGTCCGATTCTTCGTAGCGCCCGCCCGCCAGGTCGTATTTGAAGATGCGTCCCTCGCCCCGCTTGAGGTCGTACCCGACATACAGCGGCATCACCACCAGTCCTTGGAAGACCATCGGGAGATTAGCCTTGACCATCTGCCCAAGCTTGTTAGCCTTCCCTTCACATGACAGTTGCATCCCTTCCAACTTCTCGTAATGCTCGAGCTCGGTTTGGAACAGTTTCGCCATCTCGATGCACGGCCCCGCGGCACCGGCGATCGCCATGGCCGAGTAGTCGTCGATCTTGAAGACTTTCTCAATCCGGCGTTCGGCGATCTGAAATCCTTCTGTTGCGCGGCGATCCCCGGCGATGACAACGCCTTGTTGTGACTTGATCGCCAACACGGTCGTCGCCTGAGGTACCATCACAGGGTTCACCGACCGCGGGAGTTCATGGACCGGGAGCGGTTCGGGCGACCGGCTTCCTCCGGGCGTCAATTCAGGGTGCTGCCTGGTCAGGAAATCAAAAAAACTCGCGTCGTCGTGGTTGGGAAGGAAGGGAAGCTTCATCATGCTTTCAGCTTGGAGAGCAATGCCTCTGCCGTGTCGGATTGGTCCAGCAATTCGGCAGTCAGCGATTCCGTACCCCGCAAGGGATCCATCAGCGGCACTTTCTTGATCGTCGTATTTCCCACATCGAAGAGCACTGACGTCCAGCTGGCGCCATAGATGGATTTTGAAAACTTGCCGATACACCGTCCCCGGAAGTAGGCACGGGTGCCCGAAGGTGGGGTGAACTCGGCGCGGACGACTTCCACGTCCTGCACCACCCGCTCGATCAGATGGCTCCGCTCCAGCGTATAGTAGAGTCCTCTATCAGGTCGAATGTCATGATACTGCAGGTCCATCAGGCGCACGCGCGGATCATCCCACCCGCATCCCTTTCGGTCCATATACGACTCGATCATGTGCCGCTTGGCTGCCCAATCGAGCTCTCCAGCCAGCGATCGTGGATCCCGTTCCAGCTTGTCCAGCACGTCTTCCCACCGGACGAGCACGTCCTTGGTGACTTGATCCAACTCATGACAAGCGTAGAAATTCATGGCCGCCTTGAGATAGGCGCGCTGAATTTCCACGGCAGTCGTCGGACGGCCGTCCGTCAGTTTTAAGGTCCCCTTCATCGTCAAATCCCGAGAGACGTGCTTGATCCCCATGACAGGATCGTCGAGTTCAATATCAGGAACCTCCACCCCGGCCTCGAGAAGATCCAAGACGATACCCAGAGTCCCAACTTTGAGATACGTGGACAACTCCGCCATGTTCGCATCACCGACGATGACGTGCAGCCGGCGGTACTTGCCATAGTCGGCATGCGGCTCATCCCGCGAGTTGACGATCGGCCGCTTGACCATCGTATTCAGGTCAACCAGACATTCGAAGAAATCGGCCCGCTGAGAAATTTGGAATTCGGTAAAGCTCGTTTGGTTTTCTGCGCCGACTTTGCCGGCGCCCGCATAGATCAGTCGGGTGACGAAGAAGGGAGCCAGCGTCTTCACGATCCGTTCGAATGGCACCGACCGGGAGAGCATATAGTTTTCATGATAGCCGTAACTGTTTCCCTTGCCGTCGGAATTGTTCTTGTACAGCACGAATTGGTCACGGCCTCGGAGTCGCGCCATGCTGTCGAGACATTGACCGAGAATCCGCTCGCTGATGCGCTCGTACGCCACCACTTCCCGGGGGTTTGTGCATTCAGGCGTGGAATATTCCGGATGAGCGCCATCAACATACAGTCGGCCGCCGTTGGCGAGGACCTTGTTCAATTGCCGATTGTAATCGGGGTTCGGCCGCTCACGTTCGCCCTCCACTTCGAACCCTCTGGCGTCGAGCAGCGGGTTCTCGTTCTCATAGTCCCACACCGCATGAGGAACTGAAATGCCGGGGTAATGTCCGATGACCGCGAGTGAATTTGATATCGGATCGACGGCAGAGGCATCCCGTGAGGCGATGCCGAATTCCGTTTCGGTTCCCAGTACGCGAGGCGTCGTCGGGGGTGTGGAGTCCCGCATGGGGGGTTACAGATAGTGGCCGGTGGTAATAGTTTCGATCTGACGGGACTCGGCCGGGCCGCCGCTGATCGTCCTGATGTGCACGATCTTCTCACCTTTCTTACCGGCGACTTTCGCCCAGTCATCGGGGTTCGTCGTATTGGGCAGATCTTCGTGCTCTTTAAACTCTTCGCGAATCGCCCGGATCAGATCGTCCGATCGAAGGCCGCGGCCTTCCTGGGCAAGAGCCCGCTTGACCGCATACTTCTTGGCCCGCGAGACGATGCCTTCAATCAAGGCGCCGCTGGCAAAATCCTTGAAATATAGAATTTCCTTTTCGCCGTTGGCGTACGTCACTTCGATGAATTTGTTCTCTTCGGAAGTCGCATACATGGCTCCCACAGTCAGGTCGGTCAAATGTTCGACCAACGCCTTGGCATCGCCTCCATGACGCTTCAACTCTTCTTCATCGAAGGGGAGACTCGTTCCCACGTATTTCGAGAAAATGTCCTTGGCGGCCACTGCATCGGGGCGGCCCACCTTCACCTTCACGTCCAGTCGACCCGCTCGCAACACCGCCGGGTCGATGAGATCCTGGCGGTTGCTTGCACCGATCACGATGACGTTACGAAGGCGCTCGACGCCATCGATCTCAGAAAGAAACTGCGGGACGATGGTGGATTCAATATCGGACGAAATGCCGGTCCCCCGCGTGCGGAACAGCGCATCCATTTCGTCGAAAAAGACGATGACCGGATTCCCGTCGGCGGCACGCTCCTTGGCCTTTTTGAAGACCTCACGAACCTGCCGTTCGGACTCGCCGACGTACTTATTGAGAAGCTCCGGTCCTTTGACGTGAAGGAAGTAGCTCCGGACTTCTTTGCCGGTGAGGTGGCCCAGCTTCTTCGCGATGCTGTTCGCCACCGCCTTGGCGATGAGCGTCTTGCCGCAGCCTGGAGGTCCATACAGCAACACGCCTTTTGGTGCACTGAGCTGATACTCGGCAAAAAGGTGGGGATGCAGGAATGGAAGCTCGACGGCGTCGCGGACCTGCTCCAGTTCGTGCTGGAGCCCGCCGATGTTGGCATAATCGACATCCGGAACTTCCTCTAACACCAATTCTTCGGCTTCGGACTTCGGCAGCTTTTCGATGACGCAGCCCGATCGAGGATCGAACAGAAGGTGATCGCCGACACTCAGCCGCTCAGCCAGCAGTGGATCGCCCAATTCGGCTACTTTTTCTTCGTCGAAGTGCAGGGTGACCAGCGCGCGGCTGCCTTCCAACAAATCCTTCAACCTGACGACTTCGCCCTGGACGTCGAACCCGCGAGCCTCAATGACGTTGAGGGCTTCATTCAGAATGACTTCCTGTCCCTTCCGCAGACTTTTGCCCGTCAGGGACGGGTGCAAGCTCACCTTCATTTTGCGTCCCGATACGTAGACGTTGCCCGTCCCATCCTGGTTGAGACTGGAAAAGATGGCGTATGTCGAAGGGGGAGCGGTCAGTTTTTCAACTTCAGCACGCAGCGCTTCGATTTGCGCCTTGGCTTCCTGGAGGGTGCCGACCAGTTTTTCGTTTTGCTTATTGGCTTGATCGAGCTGGTAACGTGATTGATAGAGCCGACGGATTTCTTCTTCCATCGACTGAATCTGTACGCGAAGCTTTTCGATCTCTCTCGCTTGTTCGTCGTTACGATGAATCACGTCTGCATCTCCCTCGGACAACCGCTTGGTGATGTGCTTCACGGAATCTCGGAGGGACCGTAGGCGGCTTGGTCTTCCTTTCGTATCAGCCATGGAACCACCTGGGACAAGCGACCAGCCCTGCTAAAATCGCATAGTCCAAGTCTTGAGCGGATTCTAACACTCGTTATTTTTACGGTCAACTAGACGACCGATTCCGGCGCGCAGAATGCGCGGATACGACACGATCACACCGGCGCCGTCACCGCCTCGAGCAGCGCTGTGGTCGCGGCTTCGACATCATCTGCGCTAAGGATGGCCGTGATCACGGCGACGCCAAATGCGCCTGCACGGCGCACCTCCCGTGCGCGACCAGCGGTCACGCCGCCGATTGCAAAGATCGGCACCCCTACGGCGCGCGCAGCCTCTTCCACTGTCGGCAACCCGAGCGGAGGCCCGAACTGTCGTTTCGACGGCGTGTCAAACACCGGACCGAGCACGACGTAATCCGCGCCGTTTGCTTCGGCTTCCACGGCTTCCGCCACTGAATGCGCCGATGCACCGAGCAGGCGGAGCGGGCTGAGTAGCCTGCGGGCGACGCTCACTGGCAGGCTGTTGTTGCGCAGATGGACCCCGGCTTCTTCGAGCGACAGCGCCACATCGAGACGGTCGTTGATCACCAGCTGGCCTCTATGAGGCTCCATAAGCCGCTGTATCTCACCTGCAAGAGTGAGCAGATCCGCCGCGCAGAGGTCGCGCTCTCGTAATTGTATGGAGGTCCTTCCGGCTTTCAACACCCGAGCAAGGACCGACATCAGCGGCCTGCCCTTGGTCTGTTGACGATCTGTGACGAGGAGGAGACGGGATTCAAGCGACGGCATCAAAGACCAGAAGAGAAGCGCGCCGAGACGCGCTTTTCACCATGAGCAGGCCACGGCGAGCGAAGGGACGAAGCGTAAAGTTTTTTCACCCGCACGCGCCGAGTTGCAAGAGCAGCTCTTTGGCCGCGCCTGTACGCTGAGATCCTCGAGCGAGACGAGACGAACTCGGTGGAGGTGCGTTTTGGCGGACCGGGGCGGGTGGGTGAAAAGGTGGCGTGTTCAGCATCGTGTTACAGCATGCCTTCGATGGGGCTGCTCGCCATCGCATACAGTTTCCTGGGAATGCGACCCGCTTTGTACGCCAGCCGGCCGGCGTGCACGGCGTATTTCATGGCTTCTGCCATGGCGATGGGATCTTGTGCCCCTGCAATGGCCGTGTTCATGAGTACGGCGTCGGCTCCATATTCCATTGCCAGCGCCGCGTCTGAAGCCGTGCCGACCCCCGCGTCGACAATGATGGGAACTTTCACAGTTTCCATGATGATTTTTAGATTATACGGATTACGAATCCCCAGACCGGATCCGATGGGTGCCGCCAGTGGCATGACGGCAGGACAGCCGATGTCCACGAGCTTCT
>DASTJX010000342.1:0-5310 GCA_035716265.1 Nitrospira sp. | reverse complement strand
TGCATAGTCCAAGTAGCGGTCCCGCTCGCGGTAAAACTCAAACCCGATACGCCCCCCGCCCCCGAAAGATCCGATTTGCCGGCTGCCGTGTTCTTCAGCGATGCAGGTCACCTGCAATCGGGACAAAGGCTGGACATCGCCGATCAACGTCCCTTCAGATGTGGCCACCATCACCACCTTATACTCGGTGTTGAAGGAGGCCATCACGTTCTTGATTCGCGGATCGTACCGGCGGGCTTCCTCATCGATGCGGTTGAGGAGCGCAACCCGCTCCGCTGTCGCGACTTCCAGCTGGGCATGGGAAACCGGATACAGATCACGCGACGGTCTGGAACGCACCGGCACGGGCACCGGCTCGGTGCCGCCGGGAGACTGAGCGATATATCGGGCGGTATCTGCAGCGAGTTCAAGGTCCCGCTTGGTCAGTTCGTCGGAATAGGCAAACCCGGTTTTTTCTCCCGCTGTCGCGCGGACGCCGACCCCTTGCGAAATGCTCTTTGTCGCCCGCTTCACGAGCGACTCTTCCATCGACACCGATTCGGAAACGCAAGACTCGAAATAGAGGTCCGCATAATCCACGTTGCGAACCTTGACCCGGCCCAAAGCCCCCTCGACATCGCGCTCAGTGACGCCGAATGAATCCAACGGAATAAGTTGTGCCATCGCGCAAGAATCCTTATGGAAGATGGTTCCTGAAATGACTCATGAATTCGGGAACTCAAAGTATAGCCCATTCATTTTTACCGGCGCAATCAGAGCGCGTCGAACTCATCGCTTTTCCAAGGAATTTGGGAAATATCGTTTGACTTTCACACAGACCGTCAGTAGACTTTCCTCACCTGCCATACGCACGTCATAGAAAGGACCATTATCCATCGTAGCTCATGGACACTCAGCCACCTTCCAGAATTGACGACCTGTCGGAAACAGAACTGACGGCAAAACTCGATCCTGACCTTCTTCCCAAACATGTCGCCATCATTATGGACGGCAACGGACGCTGGGCCGAGGCCCGAAGTCTGCCCAGGATTGCCGGCCACCGCGAGGGTATCAAATCCGTCCGCGATATGATCTCCTTGTGTCTGGAGTTGGGCATTCAGGCGCTGACTATCTATGCGTTTTCGCAGGAGAACTGGAACAGGCCTACGACGGAAATCGACGGCCTCATGGGACTGTTGGAGCACTACCTTTCTACAGAGCGAAACAAGTTGATCGAACAGGGAGTTCGTTTTCGCACGATCGGGAGAACCGACGCTCTACCGACCTCCGCCCTGCAGTGGGTACGCGCAGCCGAACGGGAAACGGCGCGCATGGAGAAGCTTCAATTGACTGTGGCGCTCAGCTACGGCGGGCGAGCTGAGATCGTCGATGCGGTCCGAGGATTGGTTCGGGATGCCCAGGAGGGCAAGTTGCAGCCCGAGGATATCGATGAACCGCAGATTCAACAGTACCTGTATACGCACGGTCTGCCTGATCCGGATCTGTTGATCCGCACCAGCGGGGAAACTCGCATCAGCAACTTTCTCCTGTGGCAGTTGGCCTACACGGAATTGTATTTCACCCCAACCCTCTGGCCGAACTTTCGCCGCCGGGAGCTTTTACTGGCCCTGCTCGAGTATCAAGGGCGCGAACGGCGCTTCGGCCGCGTCTTCAGCAGCCTGTCTTCGTAGTCCGCCGGAGAATCACCGACATGTTGGAGTGTGGAACGACGAACCGAGAGCCGGCGCAGACCGTCCACAAGGCCGCGGCTCGATTCGATGCCCGTCGGATCTATACAGTCCTGTTCGTCGTTCCCCTCTTGTATGCGGCCATCCGCTTTTTTCCTCCCGTTGTGTTCACCGGCATTGTGGCGGTAGCCGGCTGTCTCGCTCTACACGAGCTGTATCGCTTGTGTTTCCAGGTTCGACGTCAACCATTGACGGTTGGAATCGGCCTGGCAGGGTGCGTCGCGTTGATCATCAGTCCTCACGAACCTGGCATGGCACTGCCGAGTCTGCTCCTATCCCTTATAGCCATCCTGTCGATCCCGCTGCTGATCAGGACCCCGTTGGATCAAAGCGTGAAGGATGCAGCCCTCGCCTTAACCGGCATGATGTACATCGGCCTGACGCTTGGCTACCTGGTCGCAGTCCGGCTTCTTCATCAAGGCGAATGGCTGCTCTTCTTTCTCCTGTTGGTCACGTGGGCTGCCGACACAGGCGCGTACTACGTGGGCACGCTGTACGGTCAGCGGCGGCTGGCACCGCGGATCAGTCCGAAGAAAACGATCGAAGGTCTGGCGGGCGGCCTGTTTGCTGCATTGCTCATCGCCTTTGCTGCACGATGGACGTTCTTGTCGGACATGTCCAATTGGGATGGTCTGGTGCTCGCCCTGCTCTTGACGGTCGCCGGCTTGTGGGGAGACTTGGTGGAATCGGCCATCAAACGCAGTGTGGGCGTGAAGGATTCCGGCGGGCTGTTGCCGGGTCATGGCGGCATGCTCGATCGGCTCGATAGTCTCTTGTTCACCGCGCCCACGTTCTACTACTATGTCACTTCGATCCGCGGAATTGCGCCGTTGCCGTAAAAACCGGGTCTCGGAGGAACTGTTGCTGGATGTTCGAAATGACCGCTGCCCTCACCCGCTCGATCCTGGGCAATTCTTCCGCACCCGCCCAGCCCATCGACTGCTTCGCACTCGATCTCCCGGGACGCGCCCTTTCCCAAGTGAGGCGCCACGAGTGAAGAGGCGAAGAGGAGCCAAGGAGCCGTTATGAAATCCATCGTCATCCTGGGGTCGACCGGATCCATCGGCACCAATACGTTGGACATCGTAGAACGATTCCCTCAGGAATTCCGCGTCGTCGGGCTCACGGCCGGGAACAATGACGAAATGTTGGCCGAGCAGATCCGCCGCTTTCACCCACTTGCCGTCGCCATGCCGACCGAATCGGCCGCCGCCCGGCTCAAGCAACGGTGCGCTGGCCTGGCCGTCGAGATCCTGAGCGGACAGGAAGGCTTGGCCGCCGTTGCCTCGCTTCCGGACGCCGAGCTGGTGGTATCGGCCATTGTCGGAGGCGCCGGTCTTGTTCCGACGCTGGCTGCGATCCGCAGCAGGAAACACATTGCCCTGGCCAACAAGGAGCCAATGGTCATGGCAGGTCAGTTGATGCAAGAGGAAGCCAGACGTGAAGGCGTCAGAATTTTTCCCGTCGACAGCGAGCACAGCGCGATTTTCCAATCCTTGGAGGGCCATCGCATCCAGGACGTTCGCCGACTGATTTTGACCGCCTCCGGAGGGGCCCTGTGGAAGGTGCCAAAGGACCAGCTCCAGGACGTGACGCCCGAGCAGGCCTTGCAGCATCCGAACTGGAAGATGGGCGCCAAAATCACGATCGACTCCGCCACCTTGATGAATAAAGGCCTCGAGGTGGTGGAAGCCCGCTGGTTGTTCGATATTCCGGAATCGCGGATCGACGTCTTAATCCACCGGGAAAGCATCATCCATTCTCTGGTAGAGTACGAAGACCGCTCAATGATTTCTCAATTAGGCTTACCCGACATGCGGACACCGATTTCCTATGCCATGCGGTATCCTGACCGGCTCCCGCTCGACTTGCCGTCCTTGGATCTGACCGAAATCGGCACGCTGACGTTTTGCAAGCCCGACCACGACCGCTTCCCCTGCCTGCGGCTGGGCTATGAGTCTCTCCGTGTCGGCGGCACGATGCCGGCGGCGATGAACGCCGCCAATGAAATCGCGGTCGATGCATTTTTGAACGGTGGCATCCGTTTCACCGATATATCTGATATCATTCAGAGCACGATGCAGTCTCATGTCCCGCAAGCCGTCTGTTCGGTGGAGGTGGCATTGGAGGCTGATCGGTGGGCTCGGGAGAAGGCCGACTCACTGGTTCATGCACTGGCCCGCTGACAGGGAACAACGAACGGCATGTTTCTCACCCCCAACCGTCGAGTATGAACATGATGGCATCGATTTTAGCTTGGTCTCCCGATAGTATCTGGCTTCTTTTGCAGAAGACCTGGTGGTTCCTCGTGGTCCTCGGCATCCTCGTCGCATTCCATGAACTCGGCCATTTTCTGGCCGCGCGCTGGGTCGGCGTCAAAGTCCTGAAGTTCTCCTTGGGATTCGGGCCGAAGCTGCTCGGTCGCCAGGTGGGCGACACGGAGTATCTCGTGTCCGCAATTCCGTTGGGCGGTTACGTCAAGCTTTTCGGCGAAGAGGAGACGGAAGCCATCACGCCGGAGGATCGCAGGCGGTCTTTTGCCCACCAGAGTCTTTGGGGGAAAGTCCTCATTGTCTCCGCAGGGCCAGGATTCAATTTCATCTTGGCTTATTTGATCTTTGCGGCTTGGCTTGCGACCGGCTACACGTTGCCCGTCCCCTCATTTAAGGACATCGCTCCGGTTCTGGAAGCCGTGGCGCCCGACTCGCCGGCGGCCAAGGCCGGCCTCATGGTGGGCGACCAAGTCAAGAAGATCGACGGGCGGGACATTGCGACGCGCGTGGAGCTGCTCGATGCCGCCGCCAAGGGAAAAGGCGCGCCGCTGACACTCGAGGTCCTTCGAGACGGCCGCATCCAGACCCTGACGGTGACCCCGATTCAGGCGCCGGCACCCACTCAACGGAACGACGACCCAGGCTATTATCTGGGGATCGAAGAGATCCCACCGATCGTCAATGAGGTGGTCCCAGGCAAACCTGCTGCCATTGCCGGATTCAGGGAAGGAGACCGGGTGCTTTCGATTGATGGTCACACGATCCACACCTGGACACAGATGACGGGTCTCGTCAAAGACAGCCCTGGAAAAACGCTTCAGGTTGATGTGTTGCGCGACGGCCACAGGGTGTCGTTGGCGGTGACGCCTCTCGCAGAAAGCGGGACAGTCAACGGTCAGACGGTGCAAGTCGGCAAGATCGGCATTGCCGGCCCGGATCGATCGCTCATGCGATCGGCAAATCCGTTGACGGCTGTCTACAACGGCCTGGAAGCCACATGGAAGTGGACGGAACTCACGGTCGTCGGGCTGTACAAGATGATCGTTGGGGATATCTCGAGCAAAAACATCGGTGGCCCATTAACCATCGCCAAAATTTCCGGAGAAGCCGCCGCCCAAGGTCCCGCCAATGTCATCTTTTTGATCGCGCTCCTCAGCATCAACCTTGGTGTGCTGAACCTTCTGCCTATCCCCATCCTCGATGGTGGTCACTTGCTTTTCTTCCTGATCGAAGGCATCCTGCGCAAGCCGTTGGGCGAGCGCCAGCGTGAACTTGCGCAACAAGTCGGATTGGTTCTGCTCGTGG
Source organism: Nitrospira sp. (assembly GCA_035716265.1). Taxonomy (GTDB): domain Bacteria; phylum Nitrospirota; class Nitrospiria; order Nitrospirales; family Nitrospiraceae; genus Nitrospira_C. The sequence goes on along the minus strand of DASTJX010000342.1, from coordinate 5 downwards.
GCGTC
>DASTJX010000341.1:0-7049 GCA_035716265.1 Nitrospira sp. | reverse complement strand
GCCAATGTTCAGAGAGTACTGGGCGCTGACGATGACGAGCGCACAATCGATGCCATTGTGCAGGGTTGGATGGAGAGCATCGGGCCCATAACCACGGAGGAATTGGCCAGACGTTTATGGCTTCGAGCGGATCGAGTCCATACGTCGATGATCCGCCTTGAAGCTCAAGGCCAGGTGCTGCGAGGCCGGTTCCGACCCAGTAGCGGTGACAATGGTGGCTTGCCAGAGTGGTGTCATCGACGGCTTCTGGCTCGCATTCATCGCCTGACGATCGGTCACTTGCGGAAACAGGTGGAGCCGGTGGCCACGGCTGACTTCATGCGGTTTCTGTTCCAATGGCAGCATGTGACTTCTGGCTCACGACAGCACGGCGAAGCCGGCCTCCTCGAAGTCATCAGGCAGTTGAGCGGATTTGAAGCTGCCGCGTCGAGTTGGGATTCACAACTCCTGCGAGTGCGGATGGCGAAGTATGAGCCTCAGTTGTTGGATCGCCTGTGCTTGAGCGGGGCGGTGAGCTGGGGACGATTGTCGCCTCATCCGCGGTTGACGGACCCGTCTGATGGCGAGCGTCCCCGTCGAATCATGCCGACCAGCGTCGCGCCGATCGGCCTGTTCCCGCGGGAGGACAGCACATGGCTGTTCGAAGCGTTCCAAGCCGATGTCTGGCACGGTCCTGATCCGTTTGCCGCCTTGAGTGCCGTTGCCCAGAACCTGCGGCAAGTATTGCAACAAAGAGGAGCGAGCTTTTTTGCCGATTTGGTGCAAGCAACCGGTCACTTGCCGGCCGAAGTGGAGGCGGGATTATGGGAATTGGTGGCCGCTGGATTGGTGACTGCGGACGGGTTCGATAACTTGCGCGCCCTCATGGACCCTCGCCGGCGTCGCGCTGAAGGACGGGAACGTTTACGTCGGCCTCGGCACGCCGCTGGCCGGTGGTCATTGCTCCGGACCGGAAGCTCGGTCTCGGCTCCGTCAGAGGGGGAATCGCATTCCGTGCAAGCATCGCCAACTGAGAAAGTGGCTCGCCAGTTGATTCGCCGTTACGGCGTCGTGTTTCGAGATTTATTGGCTCGCGAGGTTTTGGTCCAATCGTGGAGAGATCTCCTCGTCGTGTACCGGCGGTTGGAGTTAGCGGGCGAAGTGCGCGGCGGCCGATTCGTGTCTGGATTCGTGGGGGAGCAGTTTGCGCTTCCAGAAGCCGTTGAAGCCTTAAGGGCGGTCAGAAAAGCCACCGGGGGGGCGACAGCGGCCGAGATCAAACTTTCCGCATGCGATCCATTGAATCTGGCGGGAGTGATTCTGCCAGGAGCCCGCGTGCCGGCCGTGCCAAGCACGTTCATCATATTCCGCGATGGGATACCCGTTCGCACGCTCGGCGGGAATCGGCAGCGAGGAGACGAGGATGTCCTGCCACTCGCTCGCGGCGCTGCAGCCAGGGCTATCATCACTTGACGAATCGCTCAAGAATACCCGACTAGCAGCAGCAGTGTCTCTTCCGGACTGCTGTTGTGTTGTATGACATGAGGATAACGCGACTGGGCATAGGCATTGAACGCAGCCCGACGATCCGGGGGGACCGCCATCAACGTGGTAAGAGAATCGAGATATTCGCCTTGTCCTCTCGCCATGTCCTGTTTGATGTTTTCAAAGTTGAACACCATGAAGGCATTGACTCTCTGACTCGTCTTAATCAGCCCGTCCTCTGTCCACCAGGACCGGCCGGAGGTCGACGACAAGAAGTTGCTGATTGTTTCGGTCACGCTGCAGGCCGAAATGGACAGCATGAGTGGGGCACAAGCGATGAGGATCCACCTGTATCTTGGGCGTGTCATGACAACCCTCCTACGATGGTAAATGATCGTTAAATGTCTGCCTACTCTTTACTCTAGAGCAGAACGCATTGAGGATCAAGCCATGCCGAGGCACAGCAATTGAAAAGTTGATCGATGAAAGGCGCGAAAGGAAATCTATGGCATGGATCATGTTATTTCTGGCGGGGTTGTTTGAAACCGGGTGGGCGATAGGGTTGAAATACACGGAGGGGTTCACTCGCTTGTGGCCCACCGTGTGGACGGTGTTCGCCATGGTCGTCAGTCTCTGGCTGTTAGGGATTGCCATGAGGACGCTTCCGGTCGGCACGGCGTACAGCGTATGGGTGGGAGTGGGGGCCGTTGGGACGGTCGTGTTGGGGATAGTGCTGCTTGAAGAGCCGGCTAATGCGGCGCGCTTGGTCAGCGTCGGGCTCATCATTGCAGGCATCGTGGGCCTGAAGCTCGCGACACCTGCCTAGTCTTGGCCGGTCGTGTCACAAAATCGCCGATGCTCACGGCGTCAAGGTCTCGCTGGCCAGAGGCTACTTGGCTCGTTCCTTCGCGGCTTTCGACTTGCCCTTCACCCGTTCGCCGGCCCCCTTCACATTGCCTTTAGCCCGTTCCACCTCAGCCTTCGTGTCATTGCCTTTCGCTTCTTCCTTCAGAGCCTTCGCTCCTCCCTTGGCTTCTTCAAAATCCGCCTTCATCTCGCCCTTGCTATCCTCCATCCGCGCCTTGGTGTCGCCAGCTAGAGCCGACCAGCCGGCCGCACCCACAACGGCGATGGCAACCAGGATCATCGCTAACATCTTTCGCATGCAACCCTCCTTGTAAAGAAGGCACGTTCTCCTATTTGTGTTTCTAACGTCACTATCGCACAGGTCATACTAGAGTGTTCCCTAGGAAGTATGGTCAAGCCCGTTGGCTTTGGAAGAGCCCGTAGACCGTCTGAATCGTGTCTGCCTCCTGCGGGGGTTTGTCGGGACGGTAGCGTTTGACTCGGGCGAAGCGAAGAGCAAGACCGGCAGGATAGCGTGGCGACTCCTGCACGTCGCTAAAGGCGATCTCAGCGACAATTTCTGGACGGACGAACACCGTATGCTCCTCGCGGTGGGTCTCGAGCGCGAGCAGCTTCTCAGTCTGAAGGCGCAGCATCTCATCGGTGAGGCCTTTGAAAGTCTTGCCAAGCATGACGAATCCTCCCGATTCGGGATCGCGGGCCCCGAGATGCAGATTCGACAGCCAACCCTCTCGACGACCATTGCCCCACTCGGCGGCGAGGATGACCAAATCCAACGTGGTCGCTTCTTTGAGCTTTATCCAATGAAACCCTCGCTGGCCGGCAATGTATGGAGCGGACAGTGACTTAGCCATCACGCCTTCGTGACCGGCTGCGAGCGATTGAGCCAGAAAGCGCCGGGCTTCTTCCGGTTGTGCTGTCACCAGACGTTGGACTGCCGACTCATGGGCCAACGACGCCAATACTGCGGTGCGGTCTTCGTACGTGCGTGTCAGGAGTGAATCGCCGTCAACGTACAAGGTATCGAACATGAAGGGTGTCAAAGGAATCCCCTCGCGTATGGTGGCGATTTCTTTCACGCGGCCGAGCCGGCGCATGGTTACTTGGAATGGCTGCGGTCTGCCGTCCTGGCGCAGTCCGATTGCCTCGCCGTCGAGGACTGCCTCCTGGACAGGGAGAGTGCGCACCCACTCGACGATTTCCGGCAGCCGCTCGGTCACATCTTGGAGTTGCCGGGTAAAAATGCGCACGTCGCTGCCGCCCTTGTGCACCTGAATGCGTGCGCCGTCCAGCTTATACTCAAACGCCGATCGGTGATGACGCTCCAACGCCGCATCGATGTCCTCCGCGCTGCTGGCGAGCATCGGCGCCACTGGGACAAACAGTCGCAGCGAATACCGCGCGAGTCCGCCCGATCCTTGTGCCAGGGCCACTTGCGCGAGATCGCCGATGTTCGGAGCGAACATGGCCGCTTGGCGCACCTCGGCAGGCGGCAGCCCGGCCGCCAAGGTGATCGCATCCAGCAGCACCCCTTCCAGCGCGCCCTGTCTGAGTTCACCGAGAAGCAGTTGGCTGAGAAACCGGCGTTCCTCTGCTCGCGCCCGGCTCAGCAGGCGGCTGAGTTCGACGACGCGTCGTTCCGTTGAACCACCACCACGCTCTACTGCCAGAATGCCTAGAACCTGGTCCACATCGCTCAAGGTGAGCGGCTTGCCGCTGACTGGAACATCGTGTATGGCCTTTTGAATAAGGTGCCAGCCGATTCCGATCTTGCCTTGGGGCAAAGATCCGGTGAGATAGAGCGCCGCAAGTTTGGTTTCATGGCCGCTTGTCTGCCGAAGGACGTGCGCCAGCACACCGGCCTTTTCGGATTTTTTGGGGGTGGCACGAACGCGTTCGACGGCATCGACAAGCCGGGCCAGTTCCATGCTCCCATTATAAAGGACGGGCGCGCGATGAGGGAATGTCGCCAGAGGACCGTGAAGGCACACGACCGACGCCTGCTATGAGGTTGGAAGAAGGATAGTAGCCGCGGTATGGCAGGGATAACGCCGGTGATGCAGGACTGTCGGACTGCTGCAATACCTAGGATAAAACTCTCAAGCAAATCAGTTGACAGGTAACCGAAGTATTCGTTACAGTCCCACCCCTCGCTATGGTTAGGAAAGCGTAAAATGGTGGTATTCACAGGGCCCCGCTCTCCTGGATCATCAAGAACAACGGTTCTCTCCCATTACAAAAGGAGTTGGTCAATGAATCAGGTCAAGAATCAGGACCTCGCGCTCAACGTGCGTCTGAAATCTCATGACTCATCGGCTCATCATCCACGGGCGGCCAATTATACACACGTTGCGGTCTCGCAAGGCATCGCCTACGTGGATTTCGGTTTCATTGAGCCGGCCTTGCTCGGCGCCATTGCGATAAACACGAAGAACGGCCAGGCACCGCCTGGAGGTGTCGACGGCCAACTCACCACTCGCGTGGCGATGGGCGTCGATGCCTTGGCGCGGCTCCATCAACAAGTGCAGCAAGTATTACTCAGCTTGCGGGATGCCCGCCAGCCAGATCCGAACAGCTAAGACCGGCCAAGCTTCTTTGCACAACAGCAGGAAGGGAAGACCTCCTGGCCGCGAGCTGGCCCATAGGTTGATCCTGTCAGGATGACTACGAAGTCGCCGCCTAAAAGCCGTCCTCATCCATCAGCGGCGCCGTCTGCCGGATTGCATGCAGACACGGGGCTCGTCTCACTCCTTATTCTGGCGCGGTTTTATGATTTGCCCGCTGATGGGCCGCAATTGCGCCAGTTGTTCGGTTCTTCCTCAGCACACTTCTCTGACATTGACTTGCTCCGCGCTGCCAAGCATGTGGGACTCAAAGCCGGAGTCGTGAAGAGCCGGTGGGACTCTCTTTCTGGGACACCGTTTCCTGCGATCGCGAAACAACGCGAGGGACGGTATGTTGTACTCGCCAAAGTGCACAGCGAGAAGATCCTGATCCAGGACCCGCTCGAAGGCCGCCCGCTCGTTCTCTCCCGTGAACAGTTCGAGTCGAATTGGACGGGCGAAGTCCTGCTGTTTGCAAAGCGTGCGAACCTACGTCAGCAGGACCTGCTGTTCGACTTCACCTGGTTCATTCCTGCCATCGTCAAATATCGGAAATTTCTCGCGGAGGTCTTCGCCGCCTCATTCTTTCTGCAGCTATTTGCCCTGTTGACGCCCCTGTTCACCCAAGTGCTGATCGACAAGGTGCTCGTGCACAAGGGGTTCACGACTCTGCACGTGTTGGCCATCGGCATGGTGACGATGGCTATCTTTGAGGCCACGTTGGGCGGGTTGCGTACGTATCTGTTTTCGCATACGACCAACCGGATCGATGTCGGGTTGGGTGCTCAGTTATTCCGTCACATATTGGCTCTGCCAGTCTCGTACTTCGAAACGAGGCGTGTCGGCGATACCGTCGCGCGCGTGCGCGAGTTGGAACAGATCCGGCAGTTCCTCACGAGCCATTCCGTGACAGTCGTCCTTGATCTTGTGTTTACAACGGTCTTCCTGGTGGTCATGTGGTTGTACAGTCCCATGTTGACGATGGTCGTGATGGCGTCACTGCCACTGTATGGCATGTTGTCTATCTGCATCACGCCCACGATCCGGGCTCGGTTGCACGAGAAATTTAATCGGGGAGCGGAGAATCAATCCTTCTTGGTTGAAGCGATAACCGGGATTCACACCGTTAAGGCTTTGGCCGTTGAACCACCGCTGTTGCGGAAATGGGAAGAGCAGCTTGCCGGCTATGTGCAGGCAAGTTTTCGTGCAACGAGTCTTATCACCGTGGCCGGCCAGATTGCAGGCTGCATCCAAAAAGTTACAACAGTCGCAGTACTGTGGCTGGGGGCTTACCAGGTCATCGAAGGGCACCTCAGCATCGGCCAGTTGATTGCCTTTAACATGCTGTCGGCACAAGTGACCGGACCGCTGCTGCGACTGGTCAATCTCTGGCAGGAGTTCCAACAGGTCGGCATCTCGATCCAACGATTAGGGGACGTACTGAACACCCGGCCGGAGCCCTCTTACAAGCCGAATAGAACAACCTTGCCGCACGTGGCGGGGCAGGTGGTGTTTGAAGACGTGACGTTTCGCTATCGTCCGGAGAGTTCCGATGTCCTGAGAAAGGTTTCGTTCTCGGTCGTTCCGGGCCAGGTCATCGGCATCGTTGGGCGCTCTGGATCCGGCAAAAGCACGATCGCCAAGCTGCTCCAGCGGCTGTATGTTCCCGAGCGTGGACGCATCATGATCGATAACGTCGATCTGATGCAGGTCGACCCTGCGTGGTTGCGACGGCAGGTCGGCGTGGTGCTTCAGGAGAACTTCCTCTTTAACCGTTCGGTTCGGGACAACATTGCCTTGACGGATCCGGCATTGGCGATGGACCACGTGATGCAGGCGTCGAAGCTCGCTGGGGCGCACGAGTTCATTCTTGAAATGACCGATGGGTACGACACCATTGTGGGCGAGCACGGCTGTTCGCTTTCCGGCGGGCAACGGCAACGGCTTGCGATTGCTCGGGCCTTGGTCGTGAACCCCCGGATTTTGATTTTCGATGAAGCGACCAGCGCGTTGGATTACGAATCCGAGGCTGTTATCCAAAAGAACATGAGCCAGATTTGTCAGGGGCGCACCGTGTTCATCATTGCGCACCGCCTCACCACGGTCCGGCCGGCC
>DASTJX010000340.1:0-14839 GCA_035716265.1 Nitrospira sp. | reverse complement strand
TCCTTCTTCTCTTCAGGAATGTCCGTGACCATCACCTCGGTCGTGAGCATCAAGGCCGCCACGCTGGCCGCGTTCTGCAGCGCCGTGCGGGAGACTTTCGTCGGATCGATGATGCCCGCCTTGATCATGTCCACATACTCTTCGGTCGCCGCATTGTAGCCGGCGTTCACGTTCTTGTCCTCGCGGACCTTTCCAACCACCACCGAGGCTTCACCGCCCGCATTGTTGACGATCTGGCGGATCGGCTCTTCGAGCGCGCGGCGGATAATGTCCAAGCCGACTTTCTGCTCGGCTGGGACATCCTTGATGCCATCGAGCGCCTTGATGCAGCGGAGATATGCGGTGCCGCCGCCGGGAACAATGCCCTCTTCCACCGCCGCCTTGGTCGCGTGAAGTGCGTCCTCGACGCGGGCCTTCTTTTCCTTCATTTCAGTCTCGGTCGCGGCGCCGACATTGATCACCGCCACACCGCCGACGATCTTGGCCAACCGCTCTTGCAGCTTCTCGCGATCGTAGTCGGACGTCGTTTCTTCGATCTGCGCCTTGATCTGCTTCACGCGGGCTTCAATCTTCTTCGGATCGCCATAGCCTTCGACGATGGTGCTGTTGTCCTTGTCGATGGTCACGCGCTTGGCGCGGCCGAGGTCGGTGAGCTTCACGTTTTCCAGCTTGATGCCGAGATCTTCAGAGATCGTCTGACCGCCGGTGAGGATCGCGATGTCCTCCAGCATGGCCTTCCGCCGATCGCCGAAGCCGGGCGCTTTCACGGCCGCCACGTTCAGGGTGCCGCGCAGCTTATTGACCACGAGGGTGGCCAATGCTTCGCCTTCGACTTCTTCAGCGATGATCACGAGCGGCTTGCCCATCTTGGCGACCTGCTCGAGGACCGGGAGAAGGTCCTTCATGCTGCTGATCTTCTTTTCATTGATGAGGATGAGCGGCTCTTCGAGTGAAGCTTCCATCCGCTCGGCGTTGGTGACGAAATAGGGGGAGATGTACCCACGATCGAACTGCATGCCTTCGACGACATCGAGTGAGGTCGTCATCGACTTGGCCTCTTCGACCGTGATCACGCCGTCCTTGCCGACCTTTTCCATCGCTTCCGCGATCAAATCGCCGATGGTCTTGTCGTTGTTCGCTGAAATGGTTCCAACTTGAGAAATCTCGGTCTTGTTCTGGCAGGGCTTGCTGAGCTTCTTCAACTCCTCCACCACCGCTTCAACTGCCTTGTCGATCCCGCGCTTGATTTCCATCGGGTTCGCGCCTGCGGTGATGTTCTTCGCGCCTTCGCGGAAGATGGCCTGCGCCAGGACGGTGGCTGTCGTGGTTCCGTCGCCCGCCGTGTCGCTGGTCTTGCTGGCGACTTCTCGGACGAGCTGAGCACCCATGTTCTCGTACGGATTCTTGAGCTCGATTTCCTTGGCGACGGTCACGCCGTCCTTGGTGATGGTCGGGGCGCCGAACTTCTTGTCGAGAATGGCGTTACGGCCTTTGGGTCCGAGCGTCGCCTTCACGGCGTCGGCCAGCTGGTTGACCCCCCTGAGAATGGAGGCCCGCGCTGCCTCGCTATAGAGTAATTGCTTTGCCATGTGATCCCTCCGTTAAAAGTCTGTTTTTCAGATTAGCTGGTGAAGATGCCGAGGATGTCTTCTTCCTTGAGGATCAAGCACTCTTCGTCCTCGATCCGAAGCTTGCTGCCCGAATACTTGTCGAACAGGACCTGTTCGCCGACCTTGACGTTTTCCACCTTCTTGCCGACCGCCTGCACGATGCCCCGCTGCGGTTTTTCTTTCGCCGAATCAGGCACATAGATGCCGCCCGACGTTCGTTCCAATTCCTCAGTGTAGGTAACGAACACGCGGTCGCCGAGGGGCTGAAAGCCCTTGGCCACGTTCTTTTTCTCCTTCGCTGCGGTGCTCATAACAGAACCTCCTCGTGATGAAAAGTTAACCCGAACAATGTCGACGATTTAGAACGGGTTCGCACTCGATGGCACGGGCTCAAGGAGCCCCCGCGAGTAGAATCCCTGATCTGCCGAGACTGCGGGATAGATAGAACCGTCCTGGTCTGAGTCAAGGGGCCTAGGGAAAAATCTTTCGCTCCCTCGGCTCAGGAAGGGGGCATCATAACTGAGGTCGCCACGAATATTCCACTGTATTTTGTGGGATGAGAGACGCTGAGATCAGGCCCGTAACTGATCGAAATCCTTTATGTCCTTCTTCATGTAGTCCCGCAGCCGCTTGATGATGCGGGCTTCTAACTGGCGGGTGCGCTCCTTGGTAATGCCATATTTCGCGCCCAGGTCGTCGAGCGTGAGGGGCGTTTCGGACAAGAGACGGTTGCGAAGGATGTCTTCATCGCGCTCATCGAGCGTTTTGATGAATTCGCCCAGCTTTTCTCGAAACAGCGTCCGCAATTGATCACGAGCGAGCAGCTCGTCGGCCGGGACCTGCTGAGACGGCAGAATATCAAGGAGGCTGCCGTCTTGATCTTCTCCAAGCGGTTGATCCAGCGACAGCTCCCAATTACCCAACCGCTGGTCCATCTCGATCACGTCGCGCTCACGCACGTTCAACCGGTCCGCCAGTAATTTGGTGTCCGGCGAGAAGCCCTCGCGCTCCAGCTTCGATTTCTCCTTCTTGAGATTGTAGAAAAGTTTTCGCTGATCCTGGGTCGTCCCGATTTTGACGAGGCGATATGTATTGAGCAGATAGCGCAGGATGTAGGCGCGTGACCACCAGGCCGCATACGCGTGGAACCGGACATTCTTTGAGGGGTCGAACTTCTTGATCGCCTGCAGTAAGCCGACGTTGCCTTCCTGGATCAAATCCATGTGGTCGGCCCCGGTGTGCAGGTATTCCGCGGCAATCGCCACCGACACGCGTAAGTTGGCCATGATCAATTTCACGGCTGATTCACGACTGCCCTGCGTGCGATACTCCTCAAAGAGCCGGAGCTCTTCCTCCTTCGAGAGGTACGGGTGGCGGCGTATCTCGGCCAAGTACTGCTGGAGTGCGGTGACGGGCACCACCGCCGTCATATCGGTACGACCGTCGGCGGACGGTGGCAATTCAGTGGAGGGCGTGTCGCCTCCAGGCATGGCGTCGCCCGGGCCAAGCACCTCCGGCTCGAGGATTTCGTCTTCCTGCTGTTTCTTCACCTGACGTTTTGCCATATGAATCGCAAACTATAGCAGAACGTCCTGCTGCGACAAAGCTGCCGGTGTCCCTAAGGCTCCCTTGCGGGGCTGAAAATCGTCCACTATGATGCGGGATTCCCGTCGGAGGGCGGACGGCGACCGCGAGCCCAACAGGGGGCCGGGCGCGACTCACCCAGCCGGAGATCGAGCCATGCACCCATTGACCGTGTTGAAGAGCGGACATTGGCCCTCCCTCCTCGGTGCCTGGCTGCATCTGACCATCAGTTTCATGGTCTGGCTGTTGATCGGCGCGATGAGCATTTCCATTGCGGGCGATCTTCAGTTGAGCAACTCGCAGATTTCCTGGCTCGTCGCGCTGCCGTTGCTGGGCGGCGCTGTGCTCAGACTGGTAGCGGGTTGGAGCGCGGATCGGGTCGGCGCCCGTGGTACTGCGGTGGTCATTATGCTCGCGGAATGCGCTGTGCTGCTGTGGGGGTGGCTTGGTGTGACGGCATATAACGAGGCCCTGGCCTTCGCGCTATGCCTGGGGACGGCTGGAGCGAGCTTTGCCGTCTCCTTGCCGCTCGCCAGCCGGGCGTATCCTCCGGCTGCCCAGGGACTGGTCCTCGGGCTGGCGGCTTCCGGGAACGTCGGCACAGTATTCATTTTATTCTGGGCACCTCGCTGGGCCGAACAACTGGGCTGGCATGCTGTCTGTCTCGTCATGGCCGGTGTGGTTGCGATGTCGCTCCTTCTCTTCAGTGTTGTGGTGCCTGCGGATCTTGAGCGATCAGCACAGCAGAAGACACAATGGTGGAACAGCGCCGCCTCGATGATCCGGCGCCGGGCCGCGTACTGGTTGTGTTTCCTGTACGCGACGACATTCGGGGGCTTTGTTGGTCTCTGCAGTCTGCTGCCTCTTGTCCTTCACGACGTGTACCGCTTTGAGGCCATCACTGCCGGAGTTTTCGCTGCGCTGTGCGGTCTGGGCGGAAGCCTCCTCCGTCCGGTCGGCGGGTATGCTGCAGATCGCCTGGGCGGCCTCCGCACGCTGCACTATGTCCTGCCCATCGCGGCCGGGTCCGTCGTCGCCATGATCAGTCCGTCCCTTTTTCTGGCTGTGACGATGATGATCCTCACAACGGGCGCACTGGGATTTGGCAACGGCGTCGTGTTTCAACTCGTCGCCGAGTGGTTTCCGAAAGACATCGGACTGGCATCCGGACTGGTCGGCGCGGCCGGTGGGCTCGGCGGGTTCGTCTTGCCGGTTGCCGCAGGCCTCCTGAAGGACACTGCCGGAAGCTATGAATACGGTCTCTGGCTCTTCGCCGGCTTCGTCATGTGTGCCTGGGGCACCGTGATCGCTGCATTGCGCAAAAGTCATGAGGCGGCCACGGGCTCTTCGTCATAAAACGCGTAGACTCAAGCCAAGCGGCTTAAAAAAATCCATGTTAATGGTACATGTTCAATGATAAATTGATCGTCCTTAACGACCGGAAAGGCCATGCCTGTCAATTGAGTATGCCACCCCCTTTTGACGACATCGAAAACGCAATTCGCGACATCAAAAAGGGCAAGTTCGTCATCTTGGTCGACGATGAAGACCGGGAGAACGAAGGCGATCTTGTGATTGCCGCAGAAAAAGTCACGCCCTACGCCATTAATTTTATGGCCAGATACGCACGCGGCCTGATCTGCCTCGCGCTGACGCCCGAACGCGTGGAAGAATTGCAGTTGCCACAGCAAGCCGTTGAAAATACCGCGGCATTCGGCACTGCCTTCACCGTCTCGATCGATGCTCGCAAGGACATCACGACCGGTATTTCTGCCGCAGACCGTGCCACGACCATTCATGTGGCCATTGATCCCAAGTCGAAACCCAGCGACCTCGCCCGGCCGGGCCATATTTTCCCATTGAAGGCCCAGCGGGGCGGTGTACTGCGACGGGCAGGCCAAACGGAAGGGTCCGTCGACCTCGCGCGGTTGGCCGGTCTCCTGCCAGCCGGCGTCATCTGCGAGATCATGAACGAAGACGGGACAATGGCGCGGGTGCCTGAGTTGACCAAGTTTGCCAGGACACACAAGCTCAAGATGGTCACGGTCAAGGCACTGATCGAATATCGCATGCGCAGGGAAACCTTTATCAAGCGAGTGGCGAGCGCCAGACTACCGACGATTTTCGGAGAATTCGACGCCGCCGCGTTTGAAAATGAGATTGATCACATCACGCACATTGCGCTGGTCAAGGGGCGCGTGGATAACGGGGCGCCGACGCTGGTCCGGGTGCACTCCGGCTGTCTCACCGCCGACGCGTTGGGGTCTCTGCGTTGCGATTGCCGTGACCAACTGCACGCGGCCATGGAAGTCATCGAAAAGGAAGGCCGCGGTGTATTGCTTTATCTCAACCAGGAAGGGCGCGGCATCGGCCTGCTCAACAAAATCAAGGCGTATGGGCTCCAGGACAAGGGGAGCGACACGGTGGAGGCGAACCTGAAGCTAGGCTTTAAGGCCGATCTGCGCGATTACGGCGTTGGCGCGCAGATCCTCGCGAATCTGGGTTTGCACCAAATCAAATTGATTACCAATAACCCGCGCAAGATTGTCGGGATTGAAGGATATGGACTAAAAGTTGTTGAGCGCGTGCCAATTGAAATTCAACCGCATGCTGGCAACGTCAAATATCTCAAGACGAAAAAGAAGAAGTTAGGGCACATCCTCAAAAAGGTGTGAAGCGGGCGGTCGGAGTAGTCATGCACCGGAAGTGGGATCAGCCGATTAGATCATGAAGCTTCGCAAAGGCTCACATAACGCGACTGGGCTGAAGTTCGGGATCGTCGTCGCCAAATTCAATAAATTCGTTACGAGCAAGCTGTTGAGCAGTTGCATCGATGGGCTGACCAAACATGGCGTGGTACCCGAAGATATCGAGGTCGTACGTGTGCCGGGCGCGTTTGAGATTCCGCTTGTCGCGAGGACGTTGGCGGGAACCAAACGGTTCGACGCCGTGATCTGCCTCGGGGCGGTTATTCGAGGCGATACGCCTCATTTCGACTATATCAGTGCAGAGGCCAGCCGTGGCATCGGTCAGGCGGCCCTGGATGCGGACGTGCCGATTATTTTTGGCGTGCTGACGACCGACACGGTGGCCCAGGCGATCGTGCGAGCGGAGCCGACCAAGTTCAATCGAGGGGGCGAGGCGGCGAAGTCGGCGATTGAGATGGCGACCGTCATGCGGATGATACGGGACGGTGGGGGAACAGCGTTGCCAAAGGAGACCGTCGGAAAAAACGGCGCCACCAAACATCCGGCACGAAAGCGCAAGACCTGATCATGGGATCTCGCCATCAGTCGCGCGAGCGCGCGCTGCAAATTTTGTTTCAATACGACATCCACGGCAAACCCGGCGTCTGGCTGGACGAGTTTTGGAATCAGTGCCAGGCCACGAAAGACGTCAGATCGTTCGCCGAACAGCTCGTCAGCGGCGTGCTTGGACACAAAAACGATCTTGATGCGCTCATCGGCAAGTACGCGACGAATTGGAAAATCAGCCGCATGCAGATCGTCGATCGCAATATTCTCCGCCTCGGCGCCTATGAACTGTTGTGGCTGGACGAAGTGCCGGCAAAAGTCACCGTCAATGAAGCGATCGAGCTGGCGAAGGATTTCGGCGACGAGGAAGCCGCCAAATTTGTGAACGGCATTTTGGACAAGGTGCTGACAACGGAGGCGAAGTTGACACTCAAGAGACAAGAGGCTGTTCGTCAGCCTCAGGGGAGGCCTGAGGAGTGATCGCCCGCCCGAAATCCCATGATTGACCGCTATACGCGTCCAGAGATGAAAGCCATCTGGGATCTCAAGCACAAGTATGAGATCTGGCTGGAGGTCGAACTGCAAGCCTGCGCAGCATTCGAAAAGGCCGGGCAGGCGCCTCGTGGCACGTCGGCCAAAATCAGGAAAAAGGCCAAGATCAATGTGCCCCGGATAACCGAAATCGAGAAAGTGACGAAGCACGACGTGATCGCATTTCTGGAATCACTGACGGACACGGTAGGACCGGAGCACCGGTTTTTGCACATGGGGTTGACCTCATCCGATATCGTCGATACATCGCTGGCCATTCAGATGGCCGAAGCGCTTGACCTGATTTTGAAGGGTGTGGAGAGTTTGCTGGAGGTGTTGAAGCAGCAGGCTTTTCGGTACAAGGGCCAGGTGATGGTAGGGCGTTCACATGGTATCCATGGGGAGCCCATTTCGTTCGGGTTCAAGCTGGCCATTTGGCACGAAGAAGTCGGCCGGCATTTGGCACGGCTGCGTCAGGTGCGCCGTGAGATCGCGGTCGGCAAGCTGTCTGGCGCGATGGGCACCTTTGCGCATCAGGGACCGGATATCGAAGCCTACGTGTGCGCCAAGCTCGGCCTCACCGTGGATCCGGTCACCAACCAAGTCGTGCAACGGGATCGCCATGCTGCCTATGCGACAGCGCTGGCACTGCTTGCGGCCACAATCGAAAAGATCGCGACTGAGATCCGCCATCTTCAACGGACGGAGGTGCTCGAGGCCGAAGAGTACTTTTCGGCAGGACAAAAGGGCTCGTCAGCCATGCCGCACAAGCGCAACCCCATCGTGTCCGAGAATCTCTGCGGATTGGCGCGCCTCGTGCGGGCCAATGCTCTGGCGGCTATGGAAAACGTGGCCCTGTGGCACGAACGGGACATCAGCCATTCCTCGGTCGAGCGCGTCATCATGCCGGACAGTACCATCCTCATCGACTATATGCTGGCGAAGGTCAGCGATCTCATCAAGCATCTGGTCGTCTATCCGGCCAACATGAAGCGCAATCTCGAGCTGACCGGGGGATTGGTCTACTCGCAGCGGCTGCTGCTCGCGCTCATCGAGAAAGGGGCGCAGCGGAAGGAATCGTATGAAGCCGTGCAGCGCAACGCCATGGCCTCATGGAACGGATCGGGGCACCTGCAGGAACTGGTCAGCAAGGACCCGTTCATCGCACAACATCTCAAAAAACACGAAATCGCCGCCTGCTTCAACCCGCAGTATTATCTGCGGCATGTCGATGAGATCTTCAAGAGAGTATTCCGCAGCGGGAGGCATAGCCCTCAGAAAGGAAGGACATGAGAGCGCACCGCGCCGGCTTCGTGGGTCTGGTGACGATGACTGCGTCACTATGGGCCGTACTCTGTTTGGCGGCAGCCGATCTGGATAAGTTGTTGACCGAGCCGGGCGTATACGGCACCTTTGCGGCGTACAGTTTTGACGAAGAATGGGCGAAGGAAGACGAAGCGACGCGCATTGCGCACTTGACCGTATTCAAGGGTGTGGTCGAGCAGCATCGGGAAAAGATTGCCATTGATGTCTACCTCATGGAGGGGCTGTCCGATCATGCCGATATCCTCTTTAGGATCCACGCAACCGAGCTCCGCGACACACAGAAATTTCTCGTTGATTTGCAGAGCAGCCTATTCGGGAAACACTTGAAGACGGCCGGCGTGATGCATGGCCTGACCAAAAAGGCCAATTACGTGCCGGGCTTTCCCGACCAATTGAAAACAGACCTCAAGGCCGTAAGCGATCCGGGACCCAAGCCCTATGTCGTCGTCATTCCAATTCGAAAGAGCGCCGACTGGTGGGCGCTGGATCAGGACAAGCGGGCGGCTATGATGAAGGAGCACACCGAGGCCTCTTTGCCCTATCATAAGACTGTGAAGCGGAAGCTCTACCATTCGACGGGTCTCGATGATGTGGACTTCATCACCTATTTTGAAACCTCCAAGCTCGAAGACTTTCACAGCTTGATTCTGTCGTTGGAAAAAGTGAAAGAGTTTCAATATACCAGGCGCTTTGGTCATCCGACCTGGCTGGGGACGGCCAAAGGTCTGGATGAGATCATCGAAATTCTTGCGCAGTAGGAGTCGGGGACAAACATGACCGCAGGCACTCTCATCTACGAGGGCAAGGCCAAGAAACTTTTCACGACCGGACATCCTGATGAGGTCTTGCAGTATTTCAAGGACGACGCGACGGCGTTCAACGCGCAGAAGCGCGGAACCATCGTAGAGAAGGGCGTTATCAACAATAAGGTCTCGGAACGATTATTCCGGCTGCTCGAGCAGAACGGGGTGGCCACTCATTTCGTTGAGCGGAAGAGCGATCGCGAAATGCTCACGAAAAAAGTTACGATTGTGCCGGTCGAAGTGGTCGTGCGAAACGTGATCGCAGGCAGTCTGGCCAAGCGGTTGGGACTCAAGGAAGGCGAGGCGATCCAGCCGCCCATCGTCGAGTGGTATTACAAGAACGACGCCTTGGGGGATCCGCTGATCGCCGATGAACATGTCCGCCTGCTCAAGCTCGCGACGCCGGAACAGATGGCAGAGATTAAAGGACTCGCATTAAAAGTGAATAGCGTGCTGCAGCCGTTCTTTGCCGAACGCCGGATGATCCTTGTCGATTTCAAACTCGAGTTCGGCGTCCATAACGGCCGGCTGATTCTGGCCGATGAGATTTCTCCCGACACATGCCGGTTTTGGGACCAGGCGACGAGAGAGTCCATGGACAAAGACCGCTTTCGGAAGGACTTGGGCAAGATAGAAGAGGCGTATCAGGAAGTGTTGAAAAGAGTCTGCGGGTGAAGACTGTGTAGATGATGTGCTGGACTTCCCCGACTCCGGCACTTCGGCTCGACCGCACTAACTCTTCCCGCCGCTCGGCCCGCGAAACTTGTTCCGTTCAAGCTGTGCTTAAACGGAACTTCAAACATCGCGAGCCGCCCGCAGGGCGGACCGCGACGGTTCAGAGAGTGCGGTGGCCCGAGCCTACGTGCATGTCGCCGGAAGTCGGTCCCATCCTTTCCTCCACAGGGTGAAGGGGAGGAGGTTAAAGCGATGCTGAAGGCGTTTTTGAATTATGGCTTGGTGGCGGCGGTGCTGGTGTGGGCGGGCGTCGTGGCGATGATGGCGTATCGGTTGGACGATTCACCCTGGCGCTGGGCTTTTGCAGCGCTTGCCGTTGGCGGAGTCGCCACAGTCGCAGTGATATTCAAGATTCGACGATATGTTGACGGCTTGACGAAAGCATCCGAGCCGCAGGGGAAGCCGTAGCGCTTGAGTGCCGTAAATCCACGGATGTTCAAAAAGGCGACACATCTCACCCACCCGACCCTGACGCGCCGAGACGCGTCTGTCCGCAAGTGCGGCCGCAGGATGACCGAGGCGAGAACGACACCGGGGGAAGGTGGGTCCTGGCGCACCCGGGGGAACAGGGTGCTTTTCCAACATCCGCTGAGGAGGAGCATGTGAAGGCGAAGATTCATGTGACGTTGAAACAAGGCATTCTGGATCCGCAAGGCAAGGCGATCGAGCATGCGCTCGATTCTCTTGGCTTCACAAATGCCGGAAACGTGCGAGTCGGCAAGTATATGGAATTGGATGTGCGCGAGACGGATAAGGCGAAGGCTGAAGCTCAGGTGAAGTCGATGTGTGAGAAGCTTCTCGCCAACACGATCATCGAAGAATACCGTTACGAATTGGTCTTGACATGAATATCGGCGTGATTGTCTTTCCGGGCTCGAATTGTGATCACGATTGCGAGCACGTCTTCAAGGTCGTGCTGGGCCAGAAAGTGACGATGGTCTGGCATAAGGAGACGTCCTTGGCCGGCCTGGACGGCGTCATTCTGCCGGGAGGGTTTTCGTATGGGGACTACCTCCGCACGGGAGCCATTGCCCGGTTTTCACCCGTCATGCGCGCGATTAAAGAGTTCGCCAAAAGCGGTGGTTTGGTTATCGGTGTCTGCAACGGGTTCCAGATTCTCCTCGAAGCCGGACTGTTGCCCGGCGCCATGTTGAGAAACCGTTCGCTCCACTTCGTCTGCAAGGACGTGCATGTGCGTGTGGAGAACGCGGCGACGCCCTTCACGGGCGCGTGCATGCCGGGCCAGGTATTGAAGATTCCGATTGCCCATGCGGAAGGGAACTATTATACCGACCCGGTGACGCTGGCCGGACTACAGGCTAACGCTCAAATCGTCTTTCGGTATTGCAACCCTGACGGGCGCGTGACGCCTGAAGCCAATCCTAATGGCTCGCTCGACAATATCGCCGGCATTCGCAGCGCCGAAGGAAACGTGCTCGGCATGATGCCGCACCCGGAGCGCTCAGCGGAGAACTTGTTGGGGAACGAAGACGGACGGTTGCTTTTTGCGTCGATGCTGGAGTCTTTGAAAAAGCGGCCGTTAAAGATGGTGAGCGCGTGACGCTCATCGCTGCTTCGAGCCCGTTGCCGGTACTGTTGGCGCCGGGTGGTGCCACCCAGCGGGTTTTTGTCCATACCAGAAAAGAACAGCTCGACATGTTGAGGCGCAAGCGTTGTCGCTTATACGCATAGGATCTATGAAGACGAACACGGCTGATAAGAAGGACCTTCTCGCGCAACATAATCTGACCGAGGATGAGTTCAAGAAGATCGTCGACATTTTGGGCCGTGAGCCCAATCTGACTGAACTGGGTATGTTTTCGGTCATGTGGTCCGAGCACTGTTCATATAAAAGTTCCAGACTGCATTTAAAAAAGCTGCCTACCACAGGACCGCGTGTTGTGCAGGGACCTGGCGAAAATGCGGGCGCTGTCGATATCGGAGACGGGTTGTGCGTGGTGTTTAAAATGGAGTCGCACAACCACCCGTCCTTCATTGAACCGTATCAGGGTGCCGCCACGGGGGTCGGCGGCATTCTTCGCGATGTGTTCACGATGGGTGCCAGGCCGATTGCGCTTCTCGACTCCCTCCGTTTCGGTAGCTTGGATAGCGCCAAGAACCGCCACCTCATGAGGGGCGTTGTCGCGGGTATTGCCGGTTACGGGAACTGCATGGGAGTGCCAACTATCGGCGGCGAAGTGCGATTCGACGACATCTACTCGCTGAACCCGCTCGTGAACGCCTTCTGCCTCGGCATTGCGCACAAGGATAAGCTCTTCCGCGGAACCGCTGCTGGGGTCGGGAATCCGGTCATTTATTTCGGATCAAAGACAGGTCGAGACGGCATTCACGGTGCAACGATGGCGTCAGACGCCTTCGACGATGATTCCGACCAGAAACGGCCGACTGTGCAGGTGGGTGATCCCTTCCAAGAAAAATTGCTTCTGGAAGCCTGTCTTGAATTAATGGGCAATGATTTACTCGTCGGTATCCAGGATATGGGAGCGGCCGGTCTGACGAGCTCGTCTTGTGAAATGGCGTCGCGGGCCGGCAACGGCATGGAGTTGGATCTCACTCATGTGCCGAGGCGTGAACCAGGCATGACTCCCTATGAATTGATGCTGTCCGAATCGCAAGAGCGCATGTTGATGGTGGCCAAAGCCGGAAAAGAGGAGGAGTGCATCCGGATCTGCCGAAAGTGGGACCTCGATGTCGCGGTCGTCGGTAAAGTGACCAGCGATGGCCTTTTAAGGGTGATCGATCAGGGAAAGGTCGTGGCAGAGATCCCCGCTAAATCGCTGGCGGACGACGGCCCAAGATACGAGCGGCCGTACTCTCCCCCGGCCTACCAGGATATGTTGACCAACCTGAATTACGATTCAATGCCCGACGTGAAGGATGCGACTGCGGCGTTGTTGATCCTCTTGGCTTCTCCGACGATCGCGAGTAAGCGGTGGGTATATGAGCAGTATGACCACATGGTGCGGACGAATACCCTGGTCCGACCCGGGTCCGACGCCGCCGTCGTCCGCATCAAGGGAACGAATAAAGCGGTGGCCATGACGGTGGATTGCAATGGCCGCTATTGTCTGTTGCATCCGTATGAAGGAACCCGATTGGCTGTTGCCGAGGCAGCGCGCAATCTGGTCTGCTCCGGCGCTGAGCCGATCGGGCTCACGGATTGTCTCAATTTCGGGAATCCTGAGCGGCCGGACATCATGTGGCAGTTCGTACTGGCGATCGAAGGCCTAAAGGATGCGTGCGAGCATTTTGAAATTCCCATCGTGAGCGGGAACGTGAGTTTTTATAATGAGACGAACGGCCTCTCAATTTATCCCACGCCGATGCTCGGTATGGTCGGGCTGATTGATAAGGCCGAGCAGGCCATGACCCAATGGTTCCGCAACGATGAAGACGTCATTATTCTACTCGGTAAGACGAGGGATGACCTGGGCGGCAGCGAGTACCTCAAGGTCATGCAGCATCGGGAACAGGGTTCTCCCCCCTTTCTGAACCTTGAAACCGAAAAGTCGTTGCAGAAGTTTGTCTTAACAGTGATTCGTGAAGGGCTTGTCGAATCGGCGCACGACTGCTCGGACGGGGGTCTCGCTGTTGCGTTGGCGGAAAGCTGCGTGTCGGGTCCGGGCGTAAGCCGGGGCGCTGTGGTAAAATTGGAGCTCGGTTCGTTGCGGCGGGACGCCCTGTTGTTCGGAGAAAGTCCGTCTCGCGTCATCCTTTCTATCAGGCCGGATCACGCGGACCTGTTGTTGAGCCGTGCAGCAGATGCGGGAATACCGGCCGGTCGCATCGGCACCGTCGGCGGAGATCGATTCGTGATTGACGTGCCGAAGGGCCAATTGAGCGAAGGCTGTCGCATCGATCTTCCAGTTCAGCACGTTGCAGACCGTTGGGCCAATGCGCTCGAAGAACAGATAAGCCATGAATAGCACTGCCTATGCGTAAAGAACTTCCCATCGTCGGATCGGATAAGTTTCACGACGAGTGCGCCGTGTTCGGCATTTACGGGCACAAGGAAGCGGCGAATCTGACGTATCTTGGGTTGTATGCTCTGCAACATCGCGGGCAGGAGGCCTCCGGTATCGTGTCCGCGGACGGTGACCACTTTCACGTGCACAAGGGCATGGGCCTCGTGGCCGACATTTACCACACGCAGACGCTCAAGAATCTGACCGGGTCGATGGCGATCGGCCACAATCGATATTCGACGGCCGGCGGTCACGATCTCAAGAACGTGCAGCCGCTGACGGTGAATTTCGCTTTTGGTAATCTCGCCTTGGCGCATAACGGCAATCTGATCAATGCCCAGGTGCTTCGCAACGAACTCGAAGCCTACGGTGCGATCTTCCAATCAACGTCAGACAGCGAGGTCATCATTCACCTCATCGCGCACTCACGGGCTGACACGTTGTTGGCCCGAGTCATCGATGCCCTGAGCCAAGTCCGCGGCGCATTCTCCGTCGTACTGCTGACGGACGAGGGCATCATTGCAGCGCGGGATCCCCATGGCTTCAGGCCGCTATCGCTTGGGCGACTGCGGGACACCTACTTGGTTGCCTCGGAGACCTGCGCGTTCGATTTGTTGGATGCGGAGATTGTCCGGGAAATCGAGCCCGGTGAACTCGTCGTCCTGAATGAAAAAGGTGTGACGAGTTACAAGCCGTTTTCAGCGGTGAAGCCGGCAATGTGCATCTTCGAGTACGTGTACTTCGCGAGGCCTGACAGCAAGATTTTTGGCGCCAACGCGGTGTATGCGACCCGAAAGGCGTTGGGACGTCAGTTGGCTCAAGAGTCATGGGTGCCAGCCGACATCGTGATACCGGTGCCGGACTCCGGCGTGCCGGCCGCGTTAGGTTATAGCGAAGGGGCGGGCATTCCGTTTGAGACCGGGTTGATCCGGAACCATTACGTCGGACGCACGTTCATCGAACCGGAGCAATCGATAAGGCATTTCGGCGTCAAGGTCAAACTGAATGCG
>DASTJX010000339.1:0-10725 GCA_035716265.1 Nitrospira sp. | reverse complement strand
GATCGCCAACCAGAATCGTGGCCAGCAGTCTCTGTGGATCGCTACGGAGGTAGAGGGCCATTTTGGCCCGGCTGTTCTGATTTTGAGCCAACGCGCGCAGCCTGGTCTCATTGACCGCAAAAAACCCGATTTCAGCAGTTGAAATTACAGCAGAAAGAACAATAAGGCCCAGCAGAATGGCGATATCCATAGAGCTTCCAGGTTTAGGAACGGGTCACTTGCACAGTCGTCTGGCAAATGGGGACCAGAAAGCCACTGCCGGCTCTCGGACAGGCGAGACACAGGGCGGAGATACCGAGATGGATGCAAAAGACGTTGGGGGGGGTTAAGAGTTTCATGACGAGTACATCTATCATACGCAAGAATAGGGGGCAAGCACTTCAGCAAAACTGACCGTAAAATCATAGACTTGTAAACAAGGTCAGCTGTCGTCCCGAAATACGAAAGACTGGGTGGCGAGGTCGGCCTCTAGCCTGCTCGCTGCGGACTCTGCCTGATGCTCGGTCTTAAACTCGCCTACATGAACGCGGTAGCGGCGGCCCTCCGGAAGGTCGACCGGTTGGATTCGGCCTCCTGAATACAGGCGTCGAGCCCGTTCCAACAGCTTCACAGCATTTTGTTGCTCAGCGAAGGAGCCGATTTGCACCCGAAGAAATCCCATGTCGGAAGTTCTCCCCTGAAATCCAACGACGCGCAATTCGATTCGGTCCGTTCCATTGCCTATCATTCCGAGTGCCTGGGCGCCGGCCATTGATAGATCGAGCACGCGGCCTCTGGCAAAGGGGCCGCGATCGTTGATCCGGACAGTGACTTCCCGGCCGGTAGTGGTCGAGCGGACCACAGCAATGGATCCGAGCGGCAGTGTCCTGTGAGCCGCCGTGAGCTTGTGCATATCGTATCGCTCACCGTTGGCGGTCAGATTCCCATGGAATCCAGGTCCGTACCAGGAAGCCACTCCTCCCTCAACATACCCGATCGGGTATCCGGGAAAATAGGTCGGTTTAGGCGGACTGCTACACCCGATGACTATGGCAGTTACAAGAAGAGCGCCGACGAAGGCCGGTGAGAAATGAAGGCCGGAGAGGAAACCACCAGTGATGGTCGTTATGCGGACGCGCCCGTCATAGGGTCCATGCGGGCGGATGGACATCAGCCAAGGACCAGAGAGAATGGAGCGAGCATTTTGCTAGAACTCGTCGAGGGACTGATCGCGTAAGATAGCGAGCGCCTTCTCGGTATTGGCGACGGTAAGGACAACGATCGCACGCTTGCCTTCCCTGGACGGCGTGCAATACCCGCACTTGATGTTGATGCGGGCTCGCGTCAACAGGTCGGCTACCTCGTTCAGCGCGCCCGGCTTGTTTTCGAGGCTCAGAATGAGGGCGGTTTCTTCGCTGAACTTGATTTTGGCTCCTCTCAAGGCAGTGCGCGCCCCCTCAACGTCGGCGACCAAGAGCCTGAGCTTACCGGTTCCAGTGACTTCCGGAGCCGAAAAGGCCTTAATGTTCACACCTGCTGCGGCCAATACAGAGGCGACCTCGGCCATGACTCCGGGACGGCTCTGTCCGCTAATGACGAGTTGTGTAGTGGTTGGCATAAACTATCCTAACTGAACCTACGCATAAGACTTCTACATAAGACTCCTACCACTTCAGGCAGGTGAACCGCAACAGTGAGAGGATCTTTCAAGCCCAGTGGCACCAGTCGACTACCCAATTGCCCCCTTCGGCTCGTTGTCGTACGTTGTCCCATTCACAAGAACACGGTCGCAACATGTCCAATGGGCTTTCACCAGTACCAACCGGAGCGCTCCTTCCCCTCCTTGATTGTTTCCACCCTATGAGCAGCCGCTGGTTGAGCCGCAAGTCTCGCACTTCAAACAGGTGCCATTGCGCACCATGGTGAATTGTTTGCATTCCGAACAGGGATCGCCCTCATACCCTTTTTGGCGCGCAATCTGTACGGCCGTCATCGTCAGCGTTTCCCGCTTGAGCTCTACCTTGTGCGTGACGCTGCCGTTGCCGTTTCCATGGCCCCTGCCGCCATGTCTCTGTTGGATGCCTCGACGGGACGGAAACATCTCTGTGCTGATGGATGAGGACGCCAGCGTCTGCGGGTCGGCCTCTTCATCGGAACATTCGGGATCCTGATCGTCTTTTTTTACGGAATCCATGCGCAAGTCATCTTCCTTGACCTGTGCAAGATCGTATCGATCCAAATACGTCACCGCCAGCTCTCGGAAGATGTAATCAATGATCGACGTCGACATCTTGATCCGATCATTAAGCTTCACGGGTCCGTTGGGCTCAAAACGCGTGAATACGAAGGCTTCGACGAACTCTTCCAGAGGGACGCCGTGCTGCAGGCCCAACGAAATGGCGATGGCGAAGCAGTTCATCAGGCTGCGGAAGGCGGCGCCTTCCTTGTGCATGTCGAGAAATATTTCTCCCACTGTTCCGTCTTCATATTCACCGGTCCGTAGATACAATTTGTGCCCGCCGATGACGGCCTTCTGCGTATAGCCATTGCGCCGTGCCGGCAGCGGCCGTCGTTTGGCGAGGTAGCGCACGAGGACCCGTTCGGTGACTTTTTCGGCGATGCTGAGCACCTCTGTCGAAGTCTCGAGGCTTTTCCCGCTATCACTGGATGCCGACAGCGGCTGACTGAGCTTGGAACCGTCGCGGTACAACGCTACGGCCTTGACCATGCTCTTCCAGGCGAAGAGATAGGCGGACTTTACGTCTTCGAGCGTGGCGTCGGCCGGCATGTTGATCGTTTTACTGATGGCGCCGCTGATGAACGGCTGGGCGGCAGCCATCATGCGGATGTGGGCATCAACAGCGATGTAGCGCTGGCCGATTCTGCCACAACGATTGGCGCAGTCGAATACCGGAAGATGGTCGGATTTTAGATGTGGCGCCCCTTCGACCGTCATCGCTCCGCAGCAATAGTCGTTGGCAGCAGCGATCTCCTCTTGCGTGAATCCGAGTGCCTTCAGCATGTTGAAATTGGCTTCCATCAGTTGGACGTCCGTCAGTCCGAGTTTTGCTCGGCAAAATTCGTCTCCGAGTACGTACTTGTTGAAGGCGAACTGGATCTCAAACGCCTGTGACAGGCCGCTTTCCATACGGGCCAGCGCCGCGTCATCGAACCCTTTTTGTTTCAATGTCTCATGATTGATGAACGGTGCACCTTGCAAGGTTTGCCGGCCGACACAATAGTTGACGATGTCCTGGACCTGCGCCTCTGAATAACCCAACGTGCTGAGCGCCGGCGGCAGGCTCTGGTTGATGATCTTGAAGTAACCTCCACCAGCCAGCTTCTTAAATTTCACCAAGGCAAAGTCGGGCTCAATGCCGGTCGTATCGCAATCCATGACAAGACCGATCGTTCCCGTCGGAGCGATGACGGTCACTTGCGCGTTGCGGTAACCATACGCAGTGCCGAGCTCGAGAGCACGATCCCAGGCGCGTCTGGCGGCAATGAGCAGATCGGGCGGGCAATGTTCCGCGTGTATGCTGGTTGGTTTGATCGTCAACCCTTCGTATTCCGCGTCCGGTGCACTATAGGCTGCACGACGATGATTGCGAATCACGCGCAGCATGGCCTCGCGGTTTTTAGCATAGCCGGGAAACGGCCAGAGTTCCGCCGCCATTTCTGCTGATGCACTATAGGCTTCACCGGTCATAATGGAAGTGAGCGCGCCGCAGATGGCGAGGGCTTTCTCGGAATCGTACGGAATGCCCTGCCGCATGAGGATCGTGCCGAGATTGGCGTAGCCAAGACCGAGCGTCCGGAATTGATAGCTCTTCTCCGCGATGGAACGGCTGGGGAAGGACGCCATCAGCACACTGATTTCCAATACGATGGTCCAGATCCGGACGGCATGGCGAAAGTGTTCGAGTTCGAACTCGCCTTCCTGCGTGAAGAACTGTGCCAAGTTCAACGACGCCAGGTTGCAGGCTGTGTCGTCGAGGAACATGTATTCGGAACAGGGGTTGGAGGCGTTAATACGGCCGTCCTCGGGGCAGGTGTGCCACTCGTTGATGGTCGTGTCATATTGCGTGCCCGGATCGGCGCAGATCCAGGCGGCCCACGCAACGCGATCCCACAGTTCCCGAGCCTTTAGGGTTTTCGCGACTTTCCCGTCGATCCGTCGTTTGAGCTGCCAATCGCCGTCCACTTCCAACGCAGCAAAGAATTCGTTGGGAATCCGCACGCTGTTGTTGGAGTTTTGGCCGGAAACAGTCTGATAGGCCTTCCCGTCCCAGTTTGTATCGTATTCATGGAACACGAAATGGGTGAATCCCTGTTGAGCATAAGAGAACATTCGTTGGACGTAGGCCTCTGGAACGTTGTCACGGCGGGCAGCCGCCAGCGCTTCCCTAAGGATGGAGTTCTGCTTCGGGTCAATGGAGACGTGCGGGCTACCTTCCGCATCCACGATATGACAGGCTTTCAGCACAGCATTCAGGCGTTGGGCGCAGATCTTCGATCCGGTCACCATTGCGGCAACCTTTTGTTCTTCGACGACCTTCCAGTCGATGAATTCTTCTATGTCGGGATGGTCCAGGTCTAGGCAGACCATCTTTGCGGCGCGCCGGGTGGTGCCTCCTGATTTTATCGCCCCTGCCGCACGATCGCCGATTCGGAGAAATGACATGAGACCTGACGAGCGGCCCCCGCCGGATAGGGCTTCACCGTCTCCGCGAAGTTTCGAAAAATTCGTTCCCGTCCCTGATCCATACTTGAAGAGCCGCGCCTCACGAACCCAAAGGTCCATGATGCCGTTCTCGTTGACCAGGTCATCCTCGATCGACTGAATAAAACAGGCGTGCGGTTGCGGGTGCTCGAAGGCATTTGTCGCCTTGACAACCTCTCGCGTCTTTGGATCGACGTAGAAATGACCTTGCGCCGGGCCGGACAATCCGTATGCGTAGTGCAACCCTGTATTGAACCACTGCGGCGAATTGGGGGCGGCCATTTGATGTGCCAGCATATAGCACAGCTCGTCATGGAACGCGGCACTATCCTCGATTGTCTTGAAGTAGCCATAGGTTTTTCCCCAATGCGTCCAACAACCGGCCAAGCGTTCAAAGACTTGTCTGGCATCGTGCTCTCCGCCCAGTGCCGGTTTGCCGTCCGGACCTATGACGGCATTGCCGGCCTCGTCGCGCTGCGGCACCCCTGCTTTCCGAAAGTATTTTTGAGCCAGGATATCAATCGCCAGCTGCGACCACGATTCTGGGATGTCGATGTTGTCCAGCTTGAAGACGGTCGATCCATCAGGATTGCGTATCTCCGATGACCGTTTCACGAACTTCAACCCTTCATAGGGACTCTGTCCGGAACGAGTAAATCGCCGTTCTATTCTCACGATTCCCCTCCTTGAACGAGGTAATTGCAGCTGACTTGGTTCCCTACGGAAGTACTAGGCCCAAAGGCCTTTCCCTGCCGCTATTTTGCACCTATCGCACTTCCGGCGTAGTCTTAAAAGCTCAACCAATGCGCGGAGTGACTACATATAGCTATTGGAGCTAATTGTCAACACTAAATATTGTGGTTTGTCTGTGGAAATGGAGGAAAGGCTGTGGATAATGGAGACCACTTGCCTGGGGCCGGCCCGCACAAAAATCAGAGGCTTTATCCACAGGTGTGGATAGTGAAAACTTCCCGGATTCGGTCCTCATTAGGGAAAAAGTGAAGGCTAAAACGCCAGACGGCCGAGGCGAACGATCGCCTCGTCTATTCCCTTCCACGGTATGAAATGGCCAGCAACACCGATCACGACAATGCGTGAATTGAACACGCTGCTGTCGTAAATGCTCACAAGGCCCCAATTGCGTCGAATGGTGTGCGGACGGACAACACTGTCCACCAACTCATGGCTGTGCGAGCGAAAGATTGTTCGTACCATCGTCTGCTCGGGCGAGGGTTGTGCTCCACCAGTTCGCTCAATGGCCTTCGCGAGCTCAGTCTCGACAAACCTAAGATAATCGTCAATCGTTGGATTGGAAAGTACCAGACCGATGCACATGCTCAGCGCCGCCACGAGGATCCCGAGCGGAAACAGCGTCACAGCGAATCCCCTTTGACAAACGTGTGTTGCGTAATTAGCCTACCGCCAGTTTATTCGAATAAGCAGTCTAACATTCGCGAACAGGGCGGGAGGGCACACTATGTTCGTATGGAGCAAGAAGCTAATCACAGTGTTGCTAGCGTTGTTCTTGGTGCTGTTGGGAGCATTTTCTATTCATGGCGCGCCTGACAGCGCCAGTGGGTTAAAAATTCACACAACCAGGTGGCTGGCGCTCAATTACATCGGTCTGATGGTCTGGGTCTTCGTCTGGATGATCGATCAGACTCGCATGAGGGGCAAAAACGTGTGGATCTGGCTCCTGCCATTCGCGCTGGCGCCCTTGCCCACTTTGATGGTGTTCGTGCTTTATCTTCAGCGTCGTCTTAAGCCGGCTTCATGACCGGAGACTCCGGCGAACCCTCGTCGGATATATCCTGAGGCAGCTGGCGCCGGAATTGCCAGACCAGCCAGCAACCAGGCAGCGCCAGCACAAATGAGAGGAAAAAGAACCAGCCCCACCCCAGCATGCCCACCGCTTCAGCCGAAGGGCGTCCGGCAAAGACCCGTCCGAAGGCTTCGAGAGAAGACAACAACGCAAATTGGGTGGCAGTGTAGCGATGGTCACAGAGGGACATCACCAAGGCCACAAAGGCCGCGGTCCCCATCCCTCCGGTTACGTTTTCTATGACCACTGATGCCGCAAGAGCTTCGTAACTTTTTCCGATCCAGGCCAAGAACATAAAGGAAAGGTTCGAGAAGGCCTGGAGCAGGCCAAAAAACAGAAGCGACCGTATTAAGCCGGACTTGGCCATGATCAGCCCACCAGCCAGCGCTCCGATCAACGTCGCTGCAATGCCCAGACCTTTGACATACCCTACTTCGCCGGCGGAAAATCCAAGGCCGCCGATGAAAAATGCCGTCTGCAACGATCCGGCGACGGCATCTCCGAGTTTATAGAAGACGATCAGGCACAGCAGTCCGTAAATACCAGGGCGAGCAAAGAGTTCCCTTAAGGGAAGGCCTACTGCCTCCATGAGCGTTCTCGGGGCGGCCCCTCCTCCCGGAGGGTTTGGGCTCAGAAGTACGGTGACGATGCCCGCCCCCATCAAGGCAGCCAGCACGAGGTAGGTTCCTTTCCAGCCGATCTGCTCAGCGAGGACGAGGGCGCCCGCGCTGGCCACTAACATAGCCAGCCTATAGCCGTTCACCCATAAGGCAGCGCCGAACCCTCGCTCCGCTGGTAAGAGCAGATCGGTGCGGTAGGCATCGAAAACGATGTCCAGCGAAGCCGAGCAGAAGGCAACGCCAACAGCGATAAGTCCCAGCCAATGGGGGTTCTCACTGCTTCCAATCAATCCCATTAAGGCCAGACCCAACGCCACAGCAATTTGGGTGATCAACATCCAGCCTCGCCGCCGTCCTAACCAAGGCAGCGAGATCCGGTCAATGAATGGAGCCCAGAGAAATTTCAAGCTGTACGGCAGACCTACCAGCGTGAAGATTCCGATTGTTTTCAGATCGACTCCGGCTACCGTCAACCAGGCTTGAAGGGTTCCCGAAGTCAGGGCCAATGGCAGACCAGAGGCGAAGCCCAAGGGCAGCATCAGCGCGACGCGCTTATTGGCAAGGATGTGTGCGAATGAGTCCGCAGCCATGTGATTCTCGTGACTCGTGTGGGTCTAGAGTAACACTGGACGGCTGACTCGTTGAGGAGAATTTGGAATTCCGTCGGAGTAAGCGATTCGTTCGAAACCGGAAAGAAAGCGAGAACGGCTCAGCAAGGCTGTCCATTGAAGGTGCAGGGTTTGTAGCGAGAGACGTCGAATTCGATGTTTTCTTGGTAGATGCGTTCGTTGCCGTTGACGCCGTCTTGCTCGGGATCGTTCCACATGTTGTGGTTCCACCAATAAAAGAGCGGGTGGATTTCGGTTTGATAGACGGGATTACCGAAATTACTCCGGGCGTATTCCTGGACCATCCGTCCGGTGACATAGTCCACTTGACCGTCGCCCTTTAACGAATACAGCATGAGAAACAATCGAGCTTCATGGTCGTACAACTCGTCGATGCGCGTGCTTACGTCGGGCTCAGTCGGCAGGACATCCTTGGACCAGGCATGCTCCTGAACAAGGAAGCTCAAGGAAACTACGCAACAAGCGGTGAATTGGCGGATCGTCACCGGTGTCCCTCATGCGGCAAGGTCGTTCACGGCATGCTAGCACGGTGCTTCGAGGCCTTCAACTATGATGCCCCTCCGTTTGCAGCGTACTTGCCGGTCACGCAAGCACGTCTCTATAATGATCGCCCCATGATCAAGCGGGCGTCATTGCATAGTCTCGGCTGTCGTTTAAACCAAGCCGAAACATCCGTGCTGGCATCTCAATTGCGGCGTCAGGGGTATGCTCTTGTCGACTTTGGAGAGCCGACCGACCTCCTGGTCGTCAACACATGCTCCGTCACCGAAGAAGCAGAAAGAAACTGTCGCTATGCAATACGGAAAACCTTGAAACACTCGCCGGATGCTTTCGTAGCGGTCACCGGGTGTTATGCGCAAACCGGTCCGCAAAGCCTGCGGAGCATTCCGGGCATCGATCTCATTGTCGGCAATCAGTTCAAGTCGGACTTGCCCGCATTTCTGCCGCCGCCACAAGCCTTGCGCAAACAACCGGCGCCCGAAGTGCTTCACACCAAAACCATCGACCGAGAGGACTTCGTCCTTCCCGAGTTCGGAGAGTCTCACTCAACGAGAGCCTTGCTCAAAATACAGGATGGCTGCAATGTGATGTGCAGTTTTTGCCTCATCCCGTTTGCCCGTGGCCACGAACGAAGTCGCAGGGTCGCTGACATTCTTTCGGAAGCCGCCATGCTGGCGGATGCCGGCCATCGTGAACTCGTTCTCACAGGTGTGAACATCGGGCAATTTTCTCAAAGCGGGGCTACCCTCGCCGACTTAATTGATCGGTTGGAGAGGATACATGGCATCCAACGCATCAGGCTTTCGTCTATCGAGCCGACGACGGTCACGGACGATCTGTTGGAACGCATGGGGGCGTCTAGGAAGCTGTGCCCTTATCTCCACGTTCCGCTGCAGAGCGGAGACGACGCGGTTCTCAAGGCCATGAACCGTCCCTATGACGTACAAGCATTTATCTCGCTCGTCGAGCGGGCGACGGCAAGGGTTCCTGATCTGACATGGGGAACCGATGTCATGGTAGGATTCCCCGGCGAATCCGACAGTGCTTTTGAGCATACGGTTGATGTGTGCCGTCGGCTGCCCTTCTCCTATTTCCACGTGTTCACCTATTCAAGACGACCGCGCACTGCAGCGGCAAGAATGACTGGCACGGTTCCTATCAACGTCGCTCGATTGAGGGCCAAGACGCTGGCTGATCTGTCGCGCGACAAGCGGTTTGCCTTCGGCGAGCGATGGATTGGATCGTCAGTGGACGTGCTGTTCGAACGCGGGACAACCGAGGGGCTCCGCCTTGGGACAACCAGGCATTTCTTGCGAGTGGCGGTGTCGACTGAAGCCCAATTGGCGAATCAAATCCATCCTGTCATGATCACGGGGGCGTCAGACCGGTGGGCCGTGGGACACATTCACCAAGGATCCCGACAATGAGTCGTAAAGCAGGCATGCGTCAAGTCCACATTGAAACCTTCGGCTGTCAAATGAACGAGTACGACACCGAGTTGGTCCGTGCCCTGCTCAAGAAAGCGGGCTATGAGTTCACTGAGGAGCGGGAATGCGCAGACGTCATTCTCATGAACACCTGCGCAATTCGCGAAAGCGCGCATACGAAGGTATACACACACCTGTCAGATCTCAGGGCACTGAAGAAGAGCAGACCTTTGGTGGTGGGCGTGTTGGGTTGCATGGCGCAAAATCTCAAAACGGAACTCACCGAACAAGAGCCTATGGTCGACTTACTGGCGGGGCCGGACTCCTACCGTCAGTTGCCGATGCTGATCGATCACGCCATGAAAGCACAAGAAGAAGGTGCGTATGCGAAGCGCCTGGCGGTGGATCTATCGGAATACGAGATTTATGAGGACATCGTCCCGGCGCGTGTTCCGGGGGTCAACGCCTGGATCGCTGTCATGCGCGGCTGCGACAACTTCTGTAGTTTCTGTGTCGTGCCCTACACTCGTGGCAGAGAACGTTCGCGCGACCCGGAAGGCATACTTGAAGAAGCTAGGCGTATAGCAGCGGAAGGTTTCAAACAAATCACCTTGCTCGGGCAGAACGTCAACTCTTACCGGTCCGGCGAATGGGACTTTGCGCGGCTGTTGACCGCCGTGGCAGACGTGCCCGGAATCGAACGCGTGAGGTTCACATCTCCCCATCCCAAGGATTTCCCGCCGGCCTTGCTGGAGGCTGTGGCCTTTCATCCGAAAATCTGCAAGCACATTCACCTGCCGGTGCAGTCCGGGAACGATCGCATTCTGAGCCTGATGAACCGTTCCTATACGAGGACGGAATATCTCGCGCTCGTGGAACAGATCCGATCGATGAATCCGAACATTGTCCTGACGACGGATATTATTGCGGGATTTTGCTCGGAAACCGAGGAGGAATTTGCAGATACCCATCGCCTGCTCGAAGAGGTCCGCTATCATTCCGCTTTCATCTTCGTCTACTCGGA
>DASTJX010000338.1:0-8306 GCA_035716265.1 Nitrospira sp. | reverse complement strand
GCCTTTCTCAATCGTTCTCTCATTACCGGCATCTCATCGACGAGAAAGAGCTGGTATGACGAAATTCTGGCCACCGCCCAATCACGGCTTGCAGGAGGCAGTGCGGATTTTTTCAGAACCTGCCTCAAGAGCCGGGATCATTGGCGTCTGTTTCACACCTTCCGCCACCGCGCACTATATCTCGACATCGAAACTACCGGCCAGTCCAGCAGCCAAGCGGTCATCACGGTGGTGGGCCTGTATCGGAACGGACGCATGAGCAGTCTTGTTCGCGGGGAGAATTTGACTGAGGACCGCCTCGCGGAAGAACTCGAACGCACGGATTTGCTGGTGACCTTTTTCGGAAGTGCCTTCGACATTCCATTTTTGCAACTGGCTTTCCCGCGGCTAAATCTGAAGAAACCGCATTTTGATTTGTGCTTTGCCGCTCGCCGCCTCGGACTGACGGGGGGGCTGAAATACATCGAGCGCGAAATGCACATCGATCGAGAACCGGAGATTCACGGCTTGGACGGATGGGACGCCGTACGCTTATGGTATCAATGGCGCGGCGGCGATGAGCGAGCATTGGATCTGCTTCTTCGCTACAACGCCGCGGACACCAGAAACCTCGAACCCCTGGCGGAACTGCTCTACGGACAGATGGTATCACGGTTCGGCCCGCCCTCGCTCGGCCCCTGTCCTCCCCCATGTGAATCCACCGGTTCCGTAATTCTATGAAACAATCACCGCGCTGGTTGGGTGTCGGACGCACAGAAACGGGCCATGTCCGCAAGACGAATCAGGACGTCTTCGCCGCGATCAATAGTTGCAACTTTTGGATCATCGCCGACGGCATGGGCGGCCATCCGGCAGGGGATGTCGCGGCGCATGTGGCGGTAGACGTGGCCACTCAGACCGCGAAGACCCTCCTCTCAACTCGTGAACAACCGTCCCAACCCCCAGACAAGAGTTTGATGGAAACCGTGATTGCAGCCAATCGGGCCATCCATGAGAAAATCCGTGAAGATTCCTCTCTGAAAGGAATGGGAACCACCGTCGTCGCCATGACCATTCCGCCAGGCCCGACACCCGTCGCGCACGTGGCCCATCTGGGCGACAGCCGCGCGTACCACATGCATGCCGGCGTGCTCACTCAAATCACGCGCGATCATACCTTAGTGGAAGTACTACTGCAGCGTGGATTGATCAACGAAGCGACCGCACGTGCATATCCGGACCGACATGTGTTAGCAAAGGGACTCGGCATGGGCCTTGAGATGATACCGGATCTTACTTCGACTCCTCTGGCGCCTGACGACACGCTGCTGCTTTGCAGTGACGGGTTGACGAAGATGCTCAGCGATGCGCAGATCGGGTCAATTTTGGCGGCGACTCAGGCAAATCCCCGACGAGCCTGTCATGAGTTGGTCGAACAGGCCTTGAGAGCGGGCGGAGAAGACAATGTCACCGTCATCGTGTGCGCGTATACGACGCCGGCGAAGGTCGGAAGTCTGGCCATTGACAAGACTCCACCGGCCATGTAGCCTCAGGATTTAGCCACAAGCTGCTTCTGCGCACCATCCGTACGTACGAGCTCTGGAGATCCAAAACGTCATGAATCGCGGTCCGTGGGTGTGGGTCGTGAGCGCCATCGTTATGTTGGCATCAGTTTCCAGCGGGCACGCGGCCGACGTTCAGAGCGCCGAAGCCACTGTACGAGCCCTGGTGCGGGCGAACGCCGAAAAAGACATGGAGACCATGTCACGACTGATGGCTCATGACGCCGACATCACCAGTTACACCATCGGGGGAAGAAAATACGTCGGCTGGGCCGACCTTGAACGTGACATGCTGGAGGAGTTCAGCTCAGCGGCAGTCATCGAAATCCCCGTCCGGGAACTCACAGTATGGACGAGAGGCGATCTGGCCTGGTATGCCATGGAAGTCGACTACATCCGCACGGTCACGACGGGCAGCCAACCGCAGCGCACCCTGCTTCCCCTTCGCGAGACCGGCGTGCTGGAGCGACGAAACGGTCAATGGGTGCTGCTTTCCTGGCACGAATCATTTCGCAATGCCGGCGGAGCATTGGCCGTCAACGAGCATCGATCCGTCACGCTGGCATCATCGGACAATCATCTCGCGCAAACGGATTTAAGCGGCGAATGGGAAATATTGGAAGTGGAGGACGACAAACGCTACCGAGCCACGCTCGATAAGGCCGGCAACGGGCCGTACACCCAACACGGAGGACGGTTCACCACCAGCCGGTTTTCTGACCGTCTCTGGCAAGGCACCTGGCAACAGCCCGGCAATGACCGTGAAGGCGGCTTTGAGGTTCTCCTCTCTGAAGACGGCAAAGAGGCCAAAGGCGTCTGGTGGTATACCAGGGTCGGCACCCGTAAAAAGATCCCCCCCCGCGAACACGGCGGCACCTATCACTGGAAACGGATCACTCCGGTCCCCACCCCCCCTTGATGAGCCAGCGATCGCATCATACCGGGACGGTGCGGGGGTTGCAGACGACTCCAGCCACGAGTCTGTCAGTATCTTTTGGAGGAACTATGCTTGTGCTTCTGGCAGTGCTGCTGTGTTTGTGGTCTGCGCCGGTGCTGGCAGACGGGAGCCATGATCACCATGCGGTGCCGACCTTGAAAAATCAGACGACGACGGTGGTGACCATCAAAGACAATGCCGTCACGCTCACATTCGGGCCGATCGACCTGCCTTCCGGCCACGAAGGCGACTTGGCGGCTTCCATGCCGAAACATGTCTTTCAGCTGCCAAAAGATATGTACATGGTGGGGTTTAAATCGGCGGTCTTCACCAAAGACGGCAAGCCGCTGCCCAGAAACTACCTCCACCATATCTTGATGCTCAATAACGACAAGCCGAGCGTTTCCTGCCCGGGCGAGCCGCTGTTTTTCAGCGGCGCGGGATTAGAGATGACCGAAGCAAGGTTTCCTGACGGCTATGGAGTGAAACTGGGAAAAGGGCAACACCTCATGTCGGTCGTGGCCTTTTATCACAAAGCGCCGCCCACCAAAAACGTTATGGCGAGCTTCACGATGTATATGGCGCCCGAGAACACGCCCGTCAAAGAGATGGAAGTCTATCAGGTCGGGGTCAATGTCGTCTGTTACAGCAAATTTGCCCAGCGGGGATCTGACCAAACCGATGAAGGAATTGAAATCAAGCCGGGCGTCCAAGTGCATAGCGCCCCGTTGAAATTTTCCATGGATGGCTGTGTCAAGTTTGCCTATCCGCATGGCCACGATGAACTGCTGCTCATCGCTCTCGAGAATAAAACCAGACAGCAGACCCTCTTGCGTACAGTGCCGGATGTCAAACTCGACGGTTCATTTCTCGAGTTTCAACCGCATCAGGTCTACAAGGATCCGCAAGGCTTTTCAATCAGCAAGGAAGAAGACTATGAGATGGTCATGGTCCACCATCACCCGCTGCAGAAACAGGATCCGCAGCACGGCATGGGCAACTATCTCCTCTACATGACTCCCGGCGCCTGTCCGAATCAAAAAACGGCCAGTACCCATAATCATTAATGAGTCCCCCCGCCCCCGACGGCGATCGAGTGCTGTGCAATATTGTTCGTAGATTGGCGCGCGCCTGATCGTTCCCCTACGAAAGTAGGAGCCATTTCCTCCAGAGCCAGGCTGGGTTTCTCCCTTGCACCTGTGCTAATCACATACCGACCCCGAGCAGCAGACAATCGTCTTCCGGCGCCGAGACAAGGGCGGCCTTTTTCACGCGCAGGACGGTGACCTCTCCGCTCTGGAACCGTGTTTCCTTTGACACGATCGACGCATTGGAAATCGGTCGATGCCGCAGAGCGAGCCCATAACAATTCTCGTCATCAACGAGCACGCTGAAGAGATAAAAGTCGTTACTATCAGCCTCCGCGGCTTTTTTCCTGACGTCCGCATTGACGCCGCCTATTCCACTGAAGAGGCCTTCCGTCTGGCCTCGGCAACCATGAGCGGATGGGCAGTCGTGCTGATAGACGAAGGCAGCCTTCCCCGCGGACCGTCGACGCTGGTCCACGACCTCAAACGACAGATTCCTCACGCCTCTGTCATATTGCAGAGCACGCGAACTGACGCTGCAGCTGCCCTGGAAGCGCTTGAGAACGGCGCGGACTTCTTCCTGAACAAGCAGTCTCCGGCTTTTTTGACCGAATTGCTTTTCTGTGCGAAGGAAGCCTTCGACAAGCGTGACTTGAGGCTATCAACCGACCGGGTGCAAGTTCGCTACTCTTGGCTCGTTGACTCCCTCACCGATATTGTCTATGAACTCGATGCCGATGGCCGCTTCCTTACGCTTGGCCGGGGCCTGTCCGCTTTGCTGGGGTATCATCCCGAGGAATTGGTTGGTCGTCCGTATCACACCCTGTTCCCTCAGGATCAACAGCCGCTCGCGCGATTTCGCTTCAATGAACGTCGTACCGGTATCCGGGCTTCAACCGGCGTGGAATTGACCCTTCTCGGGAAGCCGACGGCTGCCGGCGTGTCGCAGGTGACCGCAGCCATCAACGCACGGGGCGTCTACGACCTCTCCCGACGATTCGTGGGAACGATTGGCCTCATCCGCCAGGTCCCTCAGCAGAAGAAGGAGCAGCCGCTCCTGCGCGAGGTTGGCCCTCAACAGCGGCCCGACGACCTCCGGGCTCTCGTCCGTCAGATGACGGAACTCGCACAACGCCTCCAACCGCCGCTGTCCACCCTTTTGCAAGAGGCACAAGAACTCTCAGAGCGGCTACGGGAATCCGGGGTCATTGAACGCCTCGGCGCGCTGATCGAGCACGCAGCTGCATCCGCACGGTTGGGCGAACAATTGTCGCGAGCCGCCGAAGAAGTCCCCTGCGCAGATACAATCAATCGCTTGCTCGAAGACCTCTTCACGTCGGCGTTCCCCGACTCTGCTGCCCGCGGCTTGGTGTCCGATTTGACTTCGGCTCTGCCCCCCTATGAGGGTGACCGGGAAAAAACGACTCGGCTGCTCCGACGGCTGCTGGTGTATGCGGGTGGCTTTCTCGCGACAGTCGGTCGTTCTCATGGGCTGACCGTCAAAACGAGCGTGGATACCCCGCCTGAATTCGCGGATGCGCCAACCTTGTTTCCGCTTACCCACTCCCGCCGAGTCCAGGTGGACATCGCTGAAACGGAGCAGACGATCGTTGCGGCCGCATTGCCCACTCATGACAGTCCGCTCGATGCCGCTGATCTGTTTCAACTGGCGGGAGAACTCGGCGCGACGCTCGACATCTCGGCACCGCCACAAGGTCCTTTCCGCATCACCGTGCGCTTCCCTGCGACTTCTGTTCCCTCTCGGCCACAACCGAGCGCCCCGCCGGAATTGGACGTCCCTGTCGCCGCTCAGACCCTGGCCGTTACGCCGTCCCCGCCACCTCGTGACATCAGGCAGGTTACGCCCGCCCGCACGGACCGCCGCACTTACGCACGAGTGCCCACCGCATTGCAGGCAAAGGTTCACAGCGGGTCATCCGAGTGGGATGGAACGGTCGTGAATCTGAGCGTGGGCGGAGCCTGCATTCACATGCCCGCAGACTTCCCGTCGCTCGCGCTCCAAGACGCACACATCACGGTGACAACGTCCGTGGCCACCTTGGAACTGAGCGGATTCATCTATGAACGGACGTTGCCGGACGCCATCGCACAGCCGTCGCTGATTCCTGCCTCTCATCTGATTGTCGTCCTGAATCGAACGCCGCAGATCGAAGCGGCAGTGCTGACCTCGATGATTACCGCGACCCATGAACGATCGCTGCTGTTCACATTGGACATCCGTCTTGCCGCAGCGCCGACCGGCACTCTCGAAGCCGGCAGGGGTTTCGCGTTTAACCTCACCGACGATGACCGGCGCGAAGCCGTCCGGATTCCTCTGGGATTACCGGCCCGGCTGGAAACGAGTCGCCGCCCCGAACCGGCGGACCGCATCCCGGCACAGGTGACGAACCTCAGCCGCTCAGGCGCCGCTCTGCTCATTCAAGCTCGCCCGGAAGATCTACAGGGAGGTCTTCGAATTCATTTCGCTCCTGCCCACCGAGGCGAGGCCGGTCCTCATGAGCTGGGGGCTCCGGACACGATCCTACGAGCGCACGTGGTCTGGTCGGCGCCGGACCGCACGGCTTCAACCGCCCTGCATGTACCGGGAACGGACTTCGCCATGCGAGCCGGGCTCCGCTTTGAGCCGCTCACCCCTTATGCCGAGCGTGAATTGAATCGAGTGATCCGGCAATACATGCGCGCTCAGCGAGGAGGCGAGACGTCTCCGCCAGCCCCGATCGTCAGCGTGCCACGGGAGTGCAGAAATGCGCGGGGTCAAGCCATTTCCATCATGGACGACCATCACCTGCAGCTGACTGACGCCAGTCGTCCCGTCATTATCATCGCCCCCGGGTACGGACAAATCGCATTGGACTATGTCGCGCTGGCCTACTATCTCGCTGAATGCCAATTCCGCGTCCTCCGTTATGACCCGACCAATCACCTGGGCAACAGCGATGGCGAGCTTCAACACACCACTCTGCGCAGTCTGCAACATGATCTCGACAAGGTCATTGAGTTCGTCCGGGATACCTGGCCACAAGCTCCGGTCCTCGTGATTGCAAGCGATCTTGGGGCACGGGCCGCCCTCAAGTCAGCCGCACACATGCGCCCGCTCGACCTGCTACTGCTGGTCAACCCGGCTGTTGATGTGAAGCATCTCCTCATGACTGCCCATGGGCATGATCTCATCGCGGACTACCAGTTCGGCTTGCGTCGGGGCGTCTGCAACGTGCTGGGGTTCAATGTGAACGTCGATCAGTTTGTCGGCGATTTGATCGCCGGACGCTGCACCGATCTTGACTCGACTCTAGAGGACCTCCGATTGATCCGATCGCCCTTGTGTATTGCCACGAGCCCCACTGTGTGCGCGGCCCTTCCTCCAGCCGATCTTCCACACGCGTTCATGACCGCATTGGGCGCACACACCAAACTTGTGAACCTCTCCACGCCGCTGACCGAGCGGCGCTTGGATGTCCACGGTGCACCCCCGGCAGCCTTCAAGCAACTCCTCATGCAGCTTGGCTCAGTCATTCCCGTTCAGGGCCTTTCCGCCCAGCAGGAAATTTCGGCGCACCCCTTCGTCGCACGACAGCGACGGATTGAGCAGGAGTACACCTTCCTGAGGCATGAGGGTTCGCAAATCAATCGCGAAGCGCTCTGCGCCGCCCACCTGATCCAACTGCCTCAACTCGGGAATCTGCATGAGTACAGGAAATTACTGGATGACCTATACGGGTTGATGAGCCCGCTCGATTCCGGCAGCGTGCTCGCTGATGCCGGGGTCGGACAAGGCGATTTGACCCGCGCGGCATTGGTCAATCACACCTATCGGGCCGGCCAAGCGAGTCCCATAGTCCGGCGGCCGCCACTCATGATCGGTGTCGGGCGCGCTCGCGAGCGGCTCGTACAGGCCCGCCATGCGGTGCTCCTCCTGCAGCGCGAGCTCGCCTCGGGTTTTGCCGGGCGCGTATCGGCCATGCCGCCGCTGGCCATTGGATGGAACCAGGCCGATTGGATGAACGCGCTTCCGTTTAAGAGCGGATCGATGACGCGTCTCGTCTGCAATCTCTCACTGCCCTATGTTCCATCTCCGGCGAGCGCGCTCCAAGAATGGCATCGAACTCTCCATCCGGAAGGGTCACTGATCGTGACCACGTTTCACCCGGACACCGACCTCTCGCCCCTCTACCGGCGCCATCTCCGGCAGGCCAACCAGGACGAGTTCAGCGCCCAAGCTCAACCACTCCTTCACTACTTCGCCCGCTTGCGCGAAGCGATCCGTCGTGGACTTCTTCATACATTCGACGAAGCGGGGCTGGCTTCCTTGCTTCGTCATTGCGGCATCGCGTCCTTTCGCATTCTTCCTATTTTTGACGGCCAAGCCCTGGTCGCGGTGGTCGGGAAACAGAATTCCTCTAGCTCCATTCGCTAGGCCGGTGTATACTCCACCGCGTACAACTTTGAACATCCAATTCAACTCCAGATCCATAGGCAGCGCTATGCTGACAAAGACGATGCCTCGTTGTGCCTCCCTCTCTCTATGAGCGCACGACCGACAACCGCGACGCCTTCGTCGATCGAGCTTCTGGATTCGGTTACTCGTTTTTCCCATGAAATAGGCGCGCTTTCGGATCTTGGATCATTGGGTGAACGAGTCATTCGTGAATTGTGTCGCGTCAGTTCCACGCGTCACGGCGCGCTCTATGTGCTGGATCGCGAACACGAACATTTCCGTTG
>DASTJX010000337.1:0-5350 GCA_035716265.1 Nitrospira sp. | reverse complement strand
CTTATTAATAGATATGTCTAGGCCAAACAGAGAAAGTGTCCCGTAAGAATGCAGTTCAAATGGATGCAATGGACTAAGCTGCATAAGAGAAGGCTTTCTAAAGTCTAGAGAAGTTTCGGTATACACTCAGCAGGCCAGCTGACATTCCGAGAAATACACCTATGAAAAGTGCTAGTGGCCTACTGTCAAAGTACCAATCGATGGCCCACCCGAGTCCGCCCCCTACAATCAGCGCAGCCAGCAGTTCCGTTCCGATCCGAACGGCCTGGCCGAGCCCCGCATACAACGGATCCTGTGACTGGGGCATGGTCGGTAACCCACTGAGGCGAGTGTCCTGAATCAGGACTCTGCCGAATGGCGGGCGCGCAATTCAAGCAGAGTACTCGTGAACTTGTCAAGCCGCGGCTGCTGGGAAATCACCGAATCCGTGGGGTATAGTGACTGCTCCTGCGTTAACCCGACTCCGACGATGACCCGATTTTCGCAGCCTTCCTTCCTACAAGGTGCCCCACGGCCGCTTGTCCTATCATTCAACGGTCGCGGTGAGAGTCCATTCGACTTGTATCAAAAGGTCGCCTCGTCCACACAACCCTCCTTTCTCTTGGAAAGCGGGACAGGCGAGGTGAACCGCTACTCATTTTTGGGCAGCCGCCCGGCCGCTGTCTTGCCGGTACACGCCCTCCCCACCGAAGGTACATCGGACGATCCTTTTTCATGGCTTCGGCACACCATCGCTTCGCCCGGCATCGAACGAACGCCCGATCTGCCGCCGTTTTTCGGGGGGGCAGTCGGATGCTTCAGTTATGATTTCGCGCGCCGGCTGGAGTCCGTGCCGGCAGTCGCCGTTGACGATCTCTCACTCCCCGACATGCACTTCGCACTCTACGAGGTGGTCGCTGCGATTGATCATCGAACCAATCGGATTCAGGTGATCTTTTGCCCGTCGGTCGATCGATTTCTCGGTGAAGCTCGCGACAAACTCTATCGTGAGGGACTCGACCGGCTTGCGGAATGGCAAGCCAGACTCACCGGCTCCGTGGCGACACCGCCGAGTCCATTGGCATTGACCACCGTCTCATTTGGCCCGCAACAGACACAAGAGGCCTATCTCGATCGAGTGCGCCGCTGCCAAGACTACATTGCCGCCGGAGATATCTACCAGGCCAATCTCTCGCATCGGTTCGCCATCGACATCCCCCAGGACTATGGATCGGGGGCTGGGCGTTTGCAGTACGAGCAGGCGCTCTATCAACGACTTCGCTCGGTGAACCCATCCCCCTTTTCCGGGCTCCTGCGGTTCGGCGACATGTCGCTGATCAGTTGCTCGCCGGAGCGCTTGGTCCGCCTCCAAGGTCGCCGTGCTGACACCAGACCGATCGCCGGCACACGACCCCGTGGCTGTAATCCCGAAGACGACCGCCGTCTCGTCCGGGAGTTGCTCGCCAACGACAAGGAGAGGGCTGAACACGTCATGTTGGTCGACCTCGAACGGAATGATCTCGGCCGTGTTTGCGAGATCGGCAGCGTGCACGTCAATGAATTTATGGTCGTGGAGCAGTATTCACATGTCAGCCATATCGTGTCGAACGTACAGGGCACGCTGCGTTCCGAGGCGACCCCTTTCGATCTCATCAGCGCCACGTTTCCGGGCGGGACCATCACGGGCGTTCCGAAAATCCGTTGCATGGAGATCATTGACGAACTCGAGCCCGTACGCCGCGGACCTTATACGGGATCATTCGGCTACATCGGATGGAACGGGGATTTGGATCTGAACATTATTATTCGCACGCTGGTCGTCACCCGAGGGCAAGGATTTCTCCAAGTGGGGGCCGGCATTGTCGCGGATTCCGATCCCGCCAGGGAATATCAAGAGACCCTTCACAAGGCCCAGGCATTTTTCAGTGCAGTCGGACACCGCTGATGGGGTGGATTTACTTACATGACCGTTTCGTCAAGGAAGAAGAGGCGTTCGTCTCCGTATTCGACCATGGTTTTCTCTATGGTGACGGCGTCTATGAGACGATCCGCTCCTACGGTCACAAAATCTTCATGCGGGACCAACACCTGGCTCGTCTACGACGCTCGGCGGCAGGCATTGGCCTGTCCATTCCTCACCTGGACTGGCCGTCGTTGCTCCATGAAGCGATGGCCCGCAACCGCGTGGGCAATGAACAAACGGACGCCTACATTCGCGTGACGATCTCTCGGGGCACTGGAGACATCGGCCTTGATCCGGCGCTCTGCCC
Source organism: Nitrospira sp. (assembly GCA_035716265.1). Classification (GTDB taxonomy): domain Bacteria; phylum Nitrospirota; class Nitrospiria; order Nitrospirales; family Nitrospiraceae; genus Nitrospira_C. The sequence continues at coordinate 3,101 of DASTJX010000337.1, read as the reverse complement.
CACTCCAACGATCGTGATCATGGCCAAACCGCTCAAACCGCTCCCACAAGATTGCTATCGGAAGGGCGTGAGCCTGATCGTGGCCAAGACCAGGCGTAATCTCCCAAGCGCTCTCGATCCGCAAATCAAGGCGACGAATTTTTTGAACAATATTCAGGCGAAACGAGAAGCGCTCAGCGCCGGGGCCTTTGACAGCGTATTGCTCAATTGGAAATCTCACCTCACCGAATGTACCGTCAGCAATCTGTTCTTCGTGCGAGGCGGCCGGCTCTGCACCCCGGCTCTTTCCTGTGGCATTTTGGACGGCATTACACGAGGCATCCTTCTGGAGTTGGCGCGCGAAGCAGGGATTGCCGTCGAAGAAGGCGAATTTACCGCGGAGTCGCTCCAGACGGCCGAGGAGTGTTTTCTCAGCAACACGACGATGGAGGTGATGCCAGCCACGCAGTTGGATGGCCAGCCGATCGGCAATGGAACCCCCGGGCCACTGAGCACACGGCTTCACCAAATTTTTGTCACTCACCGTGACCAATTTCTGGAGTCTGAGTAGGCGTTCTTTTCAATCCTCTCGTTCTTGCTACTCTTTCTTGGACGCTGCCATGCGGCATGGGATCTGCATTTTCTTGACAGGCTGGAACAGACTGATATCGTTGGGACCATGCCGATGACAGCAAAACCGCGACGCATCGCCGACCCAGTCCGCAGATGGAGTTCCGGAATGCTCCTGACGGGGCTTGCGCTCCTGTCGCCTCTTTACCCTGTTGGCGCGCCCGCGGAAATCTACCAATATGTAGGACCGAACGGTACGATCTCGCTGACCAACGTGCCCTCAGACGCCCGCTATCGAAGGGTCGACGTGGAATCGGCCCGCTTTCATGCATTGCTTTCCGAACGTGAATTGGAACCCGTCATCAAACGTCATTCGTCTCAACAGCAATTGCACCCGGCGCTGATCCGGGCAGTCATCAAGGCCGAGTCGAATTTCGATCCACGCGCCGTGTCGCGCGCCGGGGCGATCGGCCTGATGCAGCTCATGCCCCAAACCGCCGTGCGCCTCGACGTGCGCGATATGTTCGATCCTGATGAGAACGTCGGGGGAGGCGCAAAATACTTGAGGCAGTTACTCGATCGCTTCCACGGCAATTTGCCTCTCGCCCTGGCGGCCTACAATGCCGGCGAGAACATCGTTGATCGTTATCAAGCCTTGCCGCCGATCGACGAAACGAGACAATACGTCCGCAAGGTCCTGCGCTATTACCGGACTTTCCTCGTCCGCGACGGTGTGATCACCGAGCGTCCCGTCAGCCGGCACGCCCCTTCAGCGCCAGCAGAAGCCCTCGCGACTTCCGTGGAGACGTCCCGCTGATTCCCTCTCCCAGCGACAACCGACTGTGCTGTTGCCATCCAGGCCGCTTGGTTTGAGGAAAATCCGACCGGTAATGGGCCCCCACGCTGTTTTCCCTCCAGAGAGCGGCTTCCGCAATACATTGCGCAACCTGCACCATGTTTTTCACTTCCAGCGCGGTCCGCTGAGAAAACGGCTGTGCCACCAGTTGCGCCCAGCGGGAGAGCTGCGCGCAGGCTCGGATAAGCGATTCGCCGGATCGGATCACTCCCACCTGACCCCACATCGTGCGCCGAAGCGAGCTACGTAATTTTTCCACGTCGTCAAGCGAACCATACTGTTCGTGCTTGAGAGCTGCCTCGTGCGTAGCGAGAGGCGGAATTTCTTGGCGGCCTGCGTAGGCCACCGCCGCCGTCGCCGCCCGCGCGCCGAAGACCAGTCCTTCAAGCAATGAATTACTTGCTAATCGGTTCGCCCCGTGGACGCCGCTGCACGCCACTTCTCCTGCCGCAAACAAACCCGGGACGGTCGTGGCGCCGTTCAAGTCCGTCCATACGCCGCCCATCATGTAATGGGCGCTGGGAGACACGGGAATCCACTCCTCGGTAATGTCGATGTCATAACGCAGGCATGTGGCGTAGATCGTCGGAAACCGTCGCTTGACGAATTCTGCGCCAAGGTGCGTGACGTCCAGATACACATGCCGGGCCTTTGTGGCGGCCATTTCGGCCCAAATTGCACGCGACACAATATCGCGCGGCGCGAGCGCTCCCAGCGGATGATACCGCGGCATGAAGATTTCGCCTTTGCTGTTGCGGAGCTGAGCCCCTTCTCCGCGCATGGCCTCAGACAAGAGAAACGGTGGGCTGGAGGGGAGGTACAAGGCCGTAGGGTGAAACTGCACCAACTCCATATCCTGCAAGACGGCGCCGGCCCGCAGCGCCATGGCAATGCCGTCTCCGGTCGCGTTCGCAGGATTAGTGGTCCGGGCATAGAGCTGCCCTGCGCCACCCGTGGTCAGCACGACTGCTTTCGCCGGGAGTATGAATCGTCGACCCGAATGCTCATCGAACACGAGCGCCCCGCAGCAGCGTCCACTCTCAACGATCAAATCGACCGTAAAGTGATAGTCCATCCTTTGGATGCGCTTCTGGCGCATCGCCTCCCCGATCAGCACCCGGACCATCTCATTCCCGGTTGCATCACCTCGGGCCCGTAAAATTCTGCTCCGGCTGTGCGCGGCCTCACGGGCAAACGCAAATTTGCCGCCGGCCTTGTCAAACCTGGCTCCCCACTTGATCAGCTCTTGTATGCGCTGAGGTCCCTCTTCGACCAGGACGCGCACAGCTTCCTTACGACACAGCCCGTGGCCGGCTTTGAGCGTATCGGTCAAATGGATCGCGACGTCATCTTCCTCGCTTAGCGCGACTGCTACGCCACCCTGCGCATGAATCGAACTACTCTGGAGAGGATGCCCCTTCGTGAGGACCAACACCTGGCCGTGTCGGCTCAGTTCGACCGCTGCCCGCAGACCGGCAACTCCGCTACCGATGACGAGAAAGTCCGCGGAGGGAGGAGAAGAGAAACGATTGGCCGCCATGAACTACTTCCTCCCGCCGCCGGGAGGCTGGCCCGTCAAAGCTTGACGCCTGTTCACTCCAAAGGGGATATCTCCTTGGACGCCGCTCAACAGGACGGATGTCGTGCCCACCCATTGAAGGCGCGAGTGACCACGATGGCGAATACCGGGATCCTC
>DASTJX010000336.1:0-6077 GCA_035716265.1 Nitrospira sp. | reverse complement strand
GTGGAATCACGTGGACCATTATGGCCGTGTTTGCAGCCGGCATGCTGTGGGCGATATTCGGCCGCATCGATATTGTGGCGACTGCTCAAGGGAAGATTATTGCCAGCGGCTACTCCAAGGTCATTCAGCCCTACGAAACAGGCGTGATCGCTGCTATTCATGTCACAGACGGTCAGGTCGTACAGAGTGGTGAAGTGCTGATCGAGCTGGATCCGACTCAAAATCGAGAAGACCGGGACCGTGCGTCGAATGAATATCATGCAGCCATGGTTGATGCAGCTCGCTTGCGCGCATTGATTGCCGGTCGCAGCACCTTAAACGAACCCTCAGATGCGGATCCTCGGTACCTTGTGCTCCAACAACAATTGCTGCGTGACCAAGTGACGGAATATCACGCCAGGCTCGGCGCGGCCCAGCACTTGATCGAGCAGCGCAGAGCAGTGCTGGAACAGACGAAAGAAAACATCCGCCGGCTCGAGGCTACCGTGCCCATGGAAGCGGAGCGGGCGGATGCTTACAAGAAGCTCCTTGAGCACGATGCGGCTACAAAGTTGGATTTTCTCCAGGCCGAGCAGCAACGAATCGACAAAACACAAGAATTGGCCGGACAGCGCAAGAAGTTATTACAGGACGCGGCGGCGTTATCAGAGGCGGAAAAGAATTATCGCGTCATCGTCATGGACTTTCAGCAGGCCAAGCAGGCCGAGCTTTCGACCATCGAGACGAAAGCCGCCTCGTTGGTCCATGAAATGAATAAGGCGGGAAAGAAAGCGGACCTGCAGCGCTTGACCACTCCCATCAGAGGCGTCGTGCAGCAACTTTCGGTGCACACGGTCGGTGGGGTCGTGACACCGGCCCAGCCGTTATTAGTCGTGGTGCCTCAGGAGCATCCGATCGAAGTGGAAGCCCAGGTGGAGAATAAAGATGTTGGGTTCGTCATGGAGGGACAGGCAGTCGAAATCAAAGTCGAGACGTTTTTGTTCACGCTGTACGGTACGATTCCAGGGACCGTCTTGTCAGTTTCCGATGATGCTGCGGCGATTGACAGGGTCGGCCTTGTCTATCCCACTAGAGTCAGCATGGAACGCTCCACGATCGACGTTGAGGGCAAGCAAGTCACTCTTTCGCCTGGGATGGCCGTCATGGTGGAGATCAAGACGGGGAAGCGGCGCCTGATCGAATATCTTCTGAGCCCTCTGCTCAAGTCCGTCAAAGAAAGCCTGCGAGAGCGGTAGTGTGATGTTCAGACCGATCACTTTATCGGATGTCTTGTGTTTCGTGTGCAGGCTGTTGGGTATGATCGCGATTGTGTTGCCGGCGTTCGAAGGCACAAGCTGGGCAATCACTGATGAGACCGGACGAGCCAAGCCCGTTGCTTTACCGCCGTTGACTATCACGTTACGCGGTGCTGTGACGGCCGCATTGAACAACAATCCCGATGTGCAGCTGTACAAGGAGCGCATCGAGGCGGCGCACGGGCAAGTCCGAACACAGCTCGGTGCGTTGCTGCCCAACCTCTCTTCTAACGTCAAGCAGAGCAGGCAAACAATGTTTCTCGGCACCCTCGGCCTCGCACCCGTGCGCACAGATCCCTTTAGTATCTTTGACGTCCGCGTGAACGGTTCCCAGAACGTGGTGAGCGTTAGTCTTATCCAACGCTGGCGAGCTTCACGAGAGAATCTGCACATTGCCGAGTTTGAGTCGGAAGCGAAGAAGTACGACACGATAGCCAGTGTTGCCCTCGCCTATATGGAGGGGCTCAAGGCGATCGGGATGGTGAAAATGCGCGAAACCAACGAGCAAATCATGAGGGAGCTGCTGAGCCTGGTGAAGCAGCGGCAAAAGAGCGGCGTTGCGACTGGCATGGACATTGCCCGCTTGGACGCCCAATTGGCGAATGAAAAACAACTGATCGCATCATCCCGCTACGACGTGCAGCATGCCAAGTTAAATCTGATGAATCTGCTGAACTTGCCGTACGAGACACCGTTGGCCCTGCAGGATGAATTCAAGACGGAGGTCAACGAGCCACAGGAGCCTCAAGACGCTGTCGAAGAAGCGCTACTTAATCGACCGGAAGTCCAGGCGCAGTTCACGCGAGTCAAATCGACAGAGCTCACCTATTCATCGATCACAGGAGAGCGTGTGCCGTCGCTGGTGGCTCAGGGGGATTATGGTCTGATTGGAAATCGATTTGCGAACACACTTGATACGTACAATATGGCCTTGTTGCTGCAAATACCCATTTTCGATGGTGCACAACGCGAGGGCAGAATCGCCGAGGCTCGAAGTCACCTCAGGCAGGAAGCGCTCAGAATGCGCTCCGTCCTCAATCAAGTCAAAATGGAAGTGCATGATGCGTTAGCCGCCTTGAGCGCAGCCAAAGAGCAAGTCGCGATTGCACAGGCTGGCTTGCAGATGGCGACAAAAGAACTCGATTTGGCTCGCGAACGGTATGCCGTCATCACAGCCGCAAGCTATTTTGAGTTGACTAACGGGCTGTATTCACTGTCCAGGGCCAGAGAAAACCTTGTAAATGCCCTCTTTCAGTTGAACGCCTGCCGCGTCAATCTCGCCAGATCGACTGGGACCTTGCATGCCTTGTACTAGCAAACATATGCCAAAAAATGTTCAACAGGTTAGGACAATATTACAGACAATGCTCGCAGGCGCTCTCCACTCTCCGCTTGACAGCGACTAACCGACCGCCTACCTTGCCCATCCTGTAAGGTGGACGAGCAGTTCCTTGAGATTTCGTAACCGCATCACCGTGAGGTCTTTTATGAACTATCGACAGCGCCTGGTCGCCATCGTCTTTTTGAGTGCGTCGATAGCCGGATGCACAAACGACATCGCGAAACCGGTGAGTCTGGATGTGGCGCTTAGAGGCGTGGAGGAGGATATGAAGGCCGCCTCGGGCGTGAGTCTTCACGACGTGCTCAGCAGAGATGCCATCCAAAATGACGAGTTCAACAGGGCCATACTTCAGGCCCAGTGTTTTTACCGGAGGCGAAACCCGCTTGTTCCTGTGATGATGAAGGATTTTACGCTGACGTTGCAGGGCACATTCACCGGCCAGGGCAAGTTCGTGGTGTTTGGTGTTTCGGTTCCAACCGGAGGAATTGAAATCGGCACCGCGAAGGCGCTGCAACAGACAGTCGCGCTTCCGGTCAATTTTACCTCGATCTCATCACTGCCAGATGTCTATCTTCAGCAGAAGGGGAGCTATGTGAAGGACTTCCCCGAGGTCGAGAAAGCCAAATACCTGGAGGAAGTGCTACAGGATCGCGACATCCTCCGCGATAAAATCAAGGAGCTGATCGCAACCTACTCCGAACAGCGGTGTCAACAGTTGCCTACGAACACCCCATTGGTACCGTGATCCAAGCGTCACCACCTACTCCTGAGCAATGATATGTAGTTGTCTTTGGGCGCTGTGTTGCCCGACCCGATGCCGGGGACATTCACCGCTCAAGCCGGCAGGCCTTTGAGGCTAGGATGTCTCGCCTCACCAGAGGGTTCACCTCTTACGCACTCAGGAGGTGCAGGAAAGAACGGAATCCAGGCAAGTGCGCTCAACGTACATAGTGCGGCAAGGTAGATGAGCGGAACGAGTTGTTGATCAAATACCCACTCATACAAGTACCCTCCCATCATTGCGGCGATTTGTGCCGTAGCGCTATAGATCGACATCAAGGCCGCAAATGCAAAGCCGGCTGCATGAGGCGGGCAGATGGACGCCGCTAAGGTGAACAGGCTTAACAGCGCCAGCATGCTCACGATCCCCGAGCAAAAGGAGAGGACCGCGGCGCTCAGGCCATCCTGTAAGAGCAGGTAACCGAGGGCCATCATCATGCTGAGAAGGATGCTCGCAGTGAGCGTCTGGTGAATGGAGAATCGGTCGGACAACGAGCGGTAGGCAAAGCTCCCCAGCGTCGCTCCAGCTGCCCCGATAGAGGCAAGCTGTCCAATAAAGTATTGGTCGAAACCTAGACGATCGACCATATGGTAATAGAGTGGAGTCGAAAAGTTTGGAATCAGATTCCAGAAGGCCAAAAAGCCACCGACGATCCAAAACGTCTTTGATTTCAATCCTGTTGCGATCTCGCGCGCTGTTGTGCGTGTGTGCAAGCGAGAAAAGGATCGTTTAGGCTCTTCGACTAAGAGCCACGTGGCGATGAGCACTCCCACCGGGCCGCCGATCATGATGAGCGCTGCCGTCCGGATAGCCGCCTCAGGCAGGAGCGAATGACTGAGCCATCCGCCGATCAACCCCGCTGTGATCGCGGCGATATTGAGCCACGTCCATTGTTGACCTTGGAACCGCCGGATCACACCGAACGCCAGACCTTCCTCAACCATCAACGTGTCCACGACCACGTCGATCGCGGCGATGCCAAGCGTGCTGAATAACAGCGCCCACACGACAAACTCCGCTGAGACGACGTGAGCCAGTGTGGCATAGCCGGCCGCGGCGCACCCCGCCATCAGAATTAGGTAGCTTTTTCTTCGATATCCCCAGAGCGGGACGAGGTCGATCAGCAAACCGTACAGTGGCTTGATCATCCATGGAATCGCCGCCAACGACAGCCAGGCGGCCGCCATGTCTGCGGTCATCCCCAATGATTTGAAATAGTTGGTGAAAGGTTGCTTTGCAAGCCCGCCGGCTATCCCATGTGCGAAATAGGCCAGCCCAAAAAAAATCATTAAACGGCGTTCAGCCGTTGAGGTGGATCTGCCCGCATCAATTCCTCCTCTCCACATAACTGGTGACACTGCACTCGTCCGTTGTTGCAGCGACACTCGGGAGAGCCCTTGCGGGTGAGGCGAAGACCGCACCTGGCATGGGTCGGCCGCCACGCGGGCTGAACAAGAGATGGATTCCACTACACTGGTTCAATTGGCCGCACGTTGCTTGCACCTTAGTCAAGGGGAATCCGGTGCTTGTGATGAGCGAGCCATGTGTCGAAGGTTTGCAAACCTGGATTGAGCCCTCGGCTGATGCCCAGACTGCGCATGCCGAGAAAATCGGCTTGAAAGTCCCGCTTGAACTGAAACATGTTGGCAAGGTCGTCCGCACCGGGAAACCCCAGCTTTGCATAATCGGCCGGCTCGACGGCATTGTAGCGGACTTCCTGTTCCAGAGCGCGACTGAGTGCAGCAGCCATTTGTGCGCCGGTGAGGTGCTCGCCGGCTACTCCCACCGTCTTCCCGATGAATTCACTGCCCTTCTTGAAGATGCCCAGCGCGCATGTCCCGATATCCTCTACCGCGATGCCGGGCAGTTTCTTGTCGGCCATCGGCATCGTGATCGCGAGCTTGCCGTCAGCTCCTCTTTTCGGACCCAGTCCAAAATAGATCAGGTTCTCCCAATAGAATGAGGTGTGGTACAAGGTCGTCGGCACGCCAAGTTCTGTAAACTCCGCATTCGCCTCTCCCTTTGCGTCGAAGTGCGGCACCTTATACTTTTCCATCAACGTCGGCATGCGGTTGTCCGTGAGCGGAACCCACCGTCGCGTGTCTTCCAGCGTGGACCAGATCACATGTTCAAGGCCAACGTCCTTCGCCGCGCGTGCTTGGGCCCTGGCTTGCGCCAATTCCTTTTCCGGAGAGAAGTGCTCCCAGTAATTGGTCAGAGTGAATGCGCCGTAGGCTCCCTCAAACGCTCGCTTGAGGCTCTCAATGTCGTCCAGGTCAGCCGCGACCACCTGCGCCCCAAGCTTAGCCAGAGCTTGGGCCTTCTCCGAATTGATGTTTCGTGTCAACGCCCGGACCCTGAAGGCAGCGTCTTTGTCGTGTACAATTGCGCGGACCAAGCCTCCGCCTTGCGCTCCGGTAGCACCCACAACCGCAATGAGTTTCTTGTCAGCCATGTGAGACCTCCTGGAAGCTATTTGTTCCGGTCGCCTCAGTGAAGCTCAAGCCTTGAGCCGATCTCTGAGACGTGTTTGTCGAGCGATGTGGCAAGTCGCGTTCCTCGGACTGACGGACAAGTCTGAATCGCAATGCGACTGAAACTACAAGCTGTTCCGTGGTCACCTCCAGATGGTGCTTTTAAGGAACATGAGTAGTGACGA
>DASTJX010000335.1:0-9973 GCA_035716265.1 Nitrospira sp. | reverse complement strand
AGGGCAGGGCGACAGCAAAGTGAAGCGCGGCTTTGGTCATGTTAATGTGGACCGCATCCGAGCCATCGACGTCTTTTAATCCACTAAAGTCAGGTGCCTTGCTCGTCATTGCGCAGCCCGCCATGGATAGGAGCACCAATGCACTGGCCATCTTGCGTCCATCTGACAGAAGGGACTTCCCCTCTCTAAGCTTCATGAGTTTCATATCTCCTCCTCACCCTCTGATGTTGCCTCACCGACAATACCTTCGCAAGCTATGTGCCTACGCGGCCCTATGGCGGCTGAGAGGTATGGACTCGTTATTCAATCATTTGAAAATATGAGTGGCAGGATAGAGGGCTGCCATATTGCCTGTGACGACAAGATGTCTTAGTGAGGACACCCGGTCCTTAGCATTGCCGTCAAATCAATGCAGCCCACGCCAATCTCTTCCACCTTATTCAGGGAGATGATTGTTCTTGCTAGAGAGGTTCCTAGGCGAATTGAATCCGTGCTCGACGAGCAGAGCTGTGGTGTGTCTCAGGTGTGTCTTACCGAATCTAAAACCCGAACATAGGCGCTTTTTCTGAGAACACCGCCATGCGCCGTCAGTCTTGTCGAATTTTGCGCCCTTTGGGATGGGGTTTGAGCTGTGGTGTCTCAACCGCCGGAGCGTACGTTTGTGAGGCTCCTCTCAGCGGATGAAGGCTCCAGTGGAGGCGAGGCGCACAAATCTGCCGATCAGCGTCGTCTGGTACTGTGTGAACTCCCCTCCAACATACACATCTCCGCTCCCGTCTCCCACAGGTACGACGCGGAATACCGTGTTACTGAATCCTGACCCACTTGAAAACACTCCATCGATCGTCCCATTCTGATTGAGTCGCACCACCTGATTGGCCGGCATGCCGTTGTAAGTCGTGAAGGCGCCGCCAACATACACGTCGCCGCTTCCATCTCCGACCGGCGCTGCGTGGAACACCGTATTGTTGAACCCTGTCCCGGTCGCAAAGAACAGGTCTATCACCCCATTCGAATTAAGTCGGACCAGGTCATTCGCCACCGCTCCGTTGTAGTTGGTGAACGCACCTCCGACATACAGGTCACCACTCCCGTCGTCTGCCGGCACGATGGTATATACCGTGTTGTCGAAGCCGGTCCCGGTTACAAAGGACGGATCTACAGTGCCGTCCGCATTGAGCCGCACGAAGTTATTGGCTGTGACCCCTTTGTAAGAGGTGAAGGCGCCACCCACGTACAGATCGCCGCTCCCATCTGTCGCAGGTACGACGAAATACACGGTATTATTAAACCCTGTCCCCGTCACGAAGGATGGATCTATTGTCCCATCGTCGTTCAGTCGTACGAGGTTGTTCACTGCTACGCCGTTATAAGTGCTGAAGGCACCGCCGACATACAGATCTCCGCTTCCGTCTGCTGCTGGAGCGATGACATGCACGGAATTGTTGAGCCCCGTCCCCGTCACGAAGGCGGGATCAAAGGCTCCATTGGCGCTCACGCGCACGATGCGAAACTCCTGTATTCCGTTGTATGTCGTAAAGTCGCCGCCCACGTACAAGTTTCCGCCGTTCGCAGCCGGGACGATGCTGCGCACCGTCCCATTGAATCCGAGTGCTGTTGGCAAGGCAGGATCGATCGTGCCATCGCCATTGAGACGCACGAGTCGGTTTGTTTGAGCCCCATCGTAAGTGGTGAAGTCACCCCCCACGTAGACATCCCCGCTTCCGTCAGCCGCCAGGGCGGTGCTCAATACCGTATTATTAAAGGAAGGAGGCTGGTTGGACGCTCCATTGTTGCTATCGTTCCCGTTATTACACCCCACGGCAAACAACGCCAAGGCCATGACGACGCGCCACCGATATGTGCTTGACATGTTTTTCGAAGACCTCCCGTGGATCCACAGAAGCGACTTGCAGCCGATCGGCCGAGCGCGCATGGGAAGTCTATGGAAGCTGTCGGCTGGTCGTCTACCCCTCAAAATAGGGGGCAACACGCCGCCTCTCCTTTCGCGTTACCCCCGTTGACTCGGCTTCTCTCGAAGACTAGCCTTTCAGCATGTCCATGAAAACCGATGAACCACACATGCACAAGGTCATTGTCACGATACAAGGGGGCGAGAGCAGGAAGTTGCTGTCGTCGAGACCCCTGCGAACCTGCTAACCCTAGACTCGCCTTAGACCTTTTCATCTCGTGCCGATTCTGGATACGGCACGATGGCGGCATGACGGTGAGTGGCAACCGGTGGCTCTCATGCAGGAGCAGGGTGTCGGACACAGCACAGCGTCCCAGATGCACTGCCGGTACTGTTCTTCGGAAGAGTGCCATCGCACGACGCGGCACGGGTGGCAGGATTTGTTGTTCCGCCTCTTCGGCATGTTCCCTTGGCGGTGCAATCGGTGCGGTACACGATTTTACGAACGCAATCGCTCCGGCAGCTAATCTTCCTTCGCTCAGTCGTTTACTCGTTTCCCCGCCACTGATCGACGAAGACTTTGAGCGCAAGAATCGGATAGCAACGATAAGCAGATAGGCACTATCATTCATCAACGAAGGAGGGACAATGGATGCCATTCGTTGAGCAAGATATGGCCTGGAATGCAGTGTTGGCGCACGATCGCCGGCACGATGGGACATTCGTCTATGCGGTGGCCTCCACCGGCGTATATTGCCGTCCTTCCTGTCCCTCACGCCGCCCTGATCGCCATCGCGTCACATTTTTTTCTTCCCCGGAAGAGGCTGTGGCTGCAGGCTTTCGCGCCTGCCGGCGCTGTGTACCGCATTTGATCGGCGGGACTCAAACCGAGCAGCTGGTTGAACAGGTGCGTCAACATCTGGACGGGCATTTTAATGAACCGGCAACCCTCGCCAGCCTGTCGGCGCTCGTCGGAATGAGTCCCATTCGGCTGCAACGCGCCTTTACCAGGCTGTTTGGCTTCTCACCCAAGACCTACCAGAACGCCAAGAGGATACAACATTTCAGGCAGGCGTTAGAGTACGGAGCCGGCATCACCGATGCGTCCTATCAGGCGGGCTTTGGATCGAGCAGCCGGGCATCGGAGCAGGCAAGACGGCACATGGGCATGACGCCATCGGCATTTCGGTCTGGGGGGAAGGGCGTCATGATGCATTATGCATGCATGTGCACACCGGTCGGCTTCTTGTTGATCGCTGCCACTGAGCGCGGTGTCGCGTCGGTCATGCTTGGAGGAAGTGAGCCCTTGTTAGTGGCTCAGCTGAAACGAGCCTATCCGAATGCGCTGTTGCGACGGAGCCCCAAGCGATTGCTTCGCTATCGGCAAGCGCTGTCTCGTTGTCTGAAGGGAGAGCCTGCAGGGGCCGGCTTGGCTTTCGATGTGAAATCGACAACTTTTCAAGTTCACATATGGACGGCACTGCAGCAGATCCCCGCAGGGTCCACGAGAACGTATCGGGACATTGCCTGCATGATCGGCCGGCCAGCAGCCTCCCGTGCCGTAGCACGAGCCTGTGCGACTAATCCCCTGGCCCTGCTCATTCCCTGCCATCGGGTCGTGGGCCAAAACGGCCGCCTTGCGGGTTATCGGTGGGGCATCGGACGAAAGAAGGAATTACTGAGGCTGGAGGCAGCCCGTCGTCAGGCACAGCCGCCCTCGGAAGGGTCATCCTAATCGGTAAAGGCCCGAAGGACGTCGGCAAGCGACAGCACACCGATGATCGTGCCGTCAGCCGTGACAGGCAAATGACGTATGCCCTGCTTTTTCATGAGGCCCATGGCTTCTGACAACAATTCGTCTTCTTCTATCGTCACGAGCGCTTTGCTCATGCAGGTCATCACCGTGGTGGTATTCGGATCAAGGCCCTTTGCCACGGCTTTCCGGCTGAGGTCGGAATCCGTGACGATGCCGATATAGCGGGAGCCGTCGTCCACGATCAGTGATCCGACTCGATATTTTTGAAGCAGTTGACCCGCTTCCTTGATCGTAGCTGCGCGATGGATACTCCGCACATCGTGCGACATGTAGTCTTCCACTTTCGCCTGCAACATTCCCTTTCCGTTTCCCTGTTTAGCCGACTGTATCAGGCGACGCATTTCCAGATCGGCCAGGCAACTTTCCAGCACTTGCCGGCGCTGCTGCAGGCTCTCACGCTCGGTATCGTGGGTTCCGTTCTCCTGCGCTTCCTCCGGCAACAGGGCCGACTCGCCGCTCTTGGCATAAAAATAGGCCTCGGCTTCATCGGAGGCGGCCCCGAACACCTGACCGATCAAATCTTCCGCCGTTTCATCGAAGTCCTCGATGGTCGTCGTGCTTCGCTTGCGGGAGAGAAACGGCTGCATCTTGATCAGTTGTTGTTTGAACCGCTCCACGTAACGATGAAGAATGTCGGTACGGGTTAAGCCGGTGCGGACTCGTTTCGGCATTGCATCCCTCCCATGGCGGGACGAGAATAGCGCAACGCAGACGTTTGCTCAAGGGGAGCAATCGTCGCACAACCTCTGCATCCATCCGGCTGCCTACCCATCCACTCCTCCCCTCTTTCCCTGCATTTCCTTGTTATAAAATTCCAGCATCTGAGCGATTTCTTCGGGGGTCATGCCTTTTGCGATCCACCGGTGGCTCTCGTTCCGAAGCAGCTCTTCGGCCACCTGCGGCGACAACTCCCGAACGAGCGGCAGGAACTTGGTGTAGAAACTCTTCGCCACCTCGTAAAATCCCTGCCAATGCACATAGTCCGGGGCCATTTTCGAAAGGCCGTGCCGTGCCCGACGCCCTTCGTGGTGCCACAGTTCGTAGAACACCCACTCGATCTTTTCGTCGTATGGGGTCGGCGTGAGCTTTTTCATGGCCAAGAGCTTGTCCATGGCTTCTTTGGCCGGCTTGCCGAATTTGTCGTTGTACAAGTTGATGCCCTGGTCCATGGACGTGAAGAACCGGTCCACGATCTGCTCGCTGTGACAGGCGGCACAGATTTGCTTCATGGATTTCCGCCGGTCCTCGTAGTTTTCGAGACGCGTTGAAATGACGGGCCGCAGCGTCCAACTGATGCGATCTCCCACATCGTGCGTCACCTCTTGCGTCCCGGTCGCGCTCATGTGGCAGGTGGCGCAGGTCGGATAGAGATAGTCTTTGCCGGGATGCCACTTCTCCGTTGGATCCGCAAGCTTCAGCTTCTCTTTGTTCGCTTCGTACATGACGCCGTGCTTGCTCTCATAATAGGCTTCGATCTGCGGATGGTCCGGCCCCATGTGACAGCGGCCGCAGCTTTCTGGCTGCCGCGCTTGAGCGATTGAGAAGCTGTGCCGTGCGTGGCAAGCAGAGCAGGTGCCCTTGGAGCCATCGGGGTTGACCCGCCCGATTCCGGAGTTGGGCCATGTGGCCGGGTGGAGCTTGCCCTTTTCCATCACCTTGACCACGCTGCCATGGCAGCCGGCACAACCGGTCGTCACAACCTCAGGCCCTTCGACGACGTTGCCGAGAAAATTGTCGAGCGACCCGGTGAATTGGGCCGCCTTAGCGTGATGGGACTTGGCGAACTCTTTCGCCTCCCGGTCGTGGCACCGCATGCAATCTTTTGGAGTGACCAATGTGGAAATGAGAAAACCCTCGTGATCATACCCGTCCGCTTCGCCCTTTTCGGCCCGATGACATTCCACACAGCCGATGCCCTTCGGTGCATGGCGGCTGGCTTTCCAGTCGTTGATTCCTCCGACGCCCACGTCCTTAGCCATGTGACAATCGATGCATTTCTTGTTTTCCGCCGACACGAAGGGACGAAGGCCTCCGCCGCGCCGCTCTTCCACCTGAACGTAGCCGACTCCCGTCAGTGCGAGAAACAAGATCAGGCAGAGCCCCCCGATCATGTAGCGGGCGAAGTTCTGCTTGCCGTTGCTCGCGCGCGTGTGCTGATCGTTATAACCGCTCTGTTCCAGGTCGTCCATCGGCTCCTCCTTTAGTCACATCTGCGTATCGAGGTACATCAAGAAGACCATGGCGCCGACGACTGCGGCCGCGGCGATGGCATTGACGACGTCCATTGGCCATCCACGCTCAGCCAGCATGCGGTCGAGAAACGGATACATGACAAAAAGCCCGGCAAATCCCATTAAGCTCCAAAGCGCCACCGGACCCGGCAGCAACGTGATCCACATGAACGGCGCAGAAAAATACCAGGGGGGCGAAACGTCGGATGCGACTTCCTGCGGATTCGCCGGCGGCCCGAGCAGCGGAGGGAAGATCATCACAATGTTCACGATCAGGAGGAGCAGTCCAACGGCCACGACTCCCATCTTGAGGGTATGCTCCGGATAGAAGGGGTGGAAGCCCCGACTTCCGTGCACGTCGGCGAATCCCAGCAGTCGCACGATGAGCACATGGCCGAAGACCAGACCACCCAGCAGCACCGGCAGTAACTTCGTATGGAGGTCATACAACCTCAGCAAGGTCGCACCCGACACCTCTTCACCGCCGCGCAGCAAATGCAGCAGCGGTGTGCCGATGAGAGGAAGTGTACCGACCATATTCGTCACGACTGTCATGCCCCAATACGAGACGTTGTCGAAGACGAGCGAGTAGCCGGTGAATCCCATGGCCAAGGTGACGAACAGCACGATCGATCCGCTTACCCATTTCAACTCTCCCGGTGCTCGATAGGCACGGGTGATAAAGACCCGGATCACGTGGAACAGGACAAACAAGATCATGAGATCCACGGACGTTTTGTGCAGTCCCCGGACGAACCAGCCGAGATAGATCTCGTTGGTAATCTGATCGACGCTCTCATAGGCCTTTTCCGGAGAGGGCACGTAGTAGAACGTCAGCAGCAGGCCCGTGGTGACCAAGATGCCGAAGAGCGTGAGCGGGATGGCGCCGAGTGTGTACGGCCACCAATCCAAATGCTGCGGCAGATCCTTCTGGATGTAATCGATCCACGAGGTCTTGCCGCCGCTCTTCGGGTCAATGCTCCGGGTGGTCGCTGAGTCCATTTCGTCTACCACACAATGAGGAATCTGATGCGCATGAGGGTTCGACTTATGCGCTTGCGATATTGACGTACAACTGCTCTCCCCGTTTGACGATCTGAAACCGGTCGAGCGGCCTAGGAGGAGGGCCGGCAATGTTGACGCCGTTCTTGTCGAACGTGCCTTGATGGCAGGGACAGACGAATTGTTCACGTTCTTTGTTCCAGGACACCAGGCACCCCAGATCCGTGCAGCGCCGGGAAAATGCCGCCACACCCTCCTGCGTCTTGAGCACGAGTATCTTGTGGCCCCCGAGATCCATTGGCACCGCATCGCCAAACGGAATGCGTGTCTCAGCGCCGATCAACACCGTCTCCGGCGGGTTGTCGGTTCTGGTCGGGAGCAGAAACTGCATGAAACGGAACCCCAGGGTGCCGATTCCGAACAGCATCCCGAATCCCATGACGGCCTGACTGAGAAAGCGCCGGCGGCCCGCATCGTCATGTACAATCGCCATCGTTATCCCGTGTAGCCTTTCTCGCCATGTTGATCGAGGTCCAATCCCATCGTCTCAGCCTCCTCGTCGACACGCGGCGAGAGAAGCAACGTGAGAAGGTAGTAGAGCAGGCACGTCACTCCCCCGGCAACGGCCCATCCCGCCAGCGCTGCCACCACTTGGACGAAGAATTGATAAGGGTATCCATAGAACAACCCGTCGCTGCCGCTCGCATTGATCTCAGTGGACGCAAACAGTCCGGTGGCGATCATTCCCCAGGTGCCTCCGACTGCGTGCATCCCGAAGACGTCCAGCGAATCGTCGTAACCCAGGATGACCTTGACGTAATTAACCACCATGTAGCAGACGCCTCCGGCTCCGACACCGATGACGATCGCCGACCAAGGACTCACATAGCCCGCCCCCGGAGCGATTGCGACCAACCCGGCGACGGCCCCGCTCATGGCCCCCAAGGCGGTCGGCTTATTGCGCTGCAGCCATTCCGCCGTCATCCATGCGAGCGTCGCAGCCACGGCCGACAATTGAATGGTCACGAAGGCATTCGTCACGCCCGCCATCGAAAGCTCTGCGGCGCCGGTGAATCCGAACCACCCCACCCACATGAACGCCGCCCCGCAGAAGGAAAACGGCAGATGGTTCGGCATCATGTCGGATCGTCCATACCCTTTCCGCGGTCCGATCAGGATGGCCATCACCAGCGCGGTGACGCCGGCGCTGATGTGAATCACGGCGCCGCCGGCAAAGTCCAGGCATCCGAGCCTGGTCAGCCATCCGCCTCCCCACAACCATTGCGCCAACGGCACGTACACCGCCACCACCCAGCAGAATCCGAAAATAAGAAAGAATGAAAAGCGAATACGTTCAACGACCCCTCCGGCCACCAGGGCCAGCGCCACCGACGCCATCAGCCCCCGATTAAGCGAGAGCAACGCATCTGGACGTCCAGGCGAGCCCCCGGTTGTTCCCGGCGTCGCCAGACCATTTCCGAAGAGGCCCCAAGCCAGCGACACCACCGCCATTGCGAGGAACGGCAGGGCCATCGTGTTGATGACGTTTTTTTTTCTCACCATGCCGCCGTAAAAGAGCGCGACTCCTGGCACGACCAGCGTCAACAGCGTCGTCGAGACCAACAGCCAGAGGATCTGATCGGCTTGTGGCGTCATTTGCGGACTGCCAACGAGACTCGATATTCACGGGGCCCGATGAGTTCAAGCGAGATATCGCGGGACCGGCTCAAATCATCGACGGCCATCAGGACCTGCGCCCAGGTGAAATCCGGCAGCTCGCACAAGGCATCGAGCGTCTGCGGTCCATCCTGACGCAGCACCTCCAGCAGCCGCCGCCTGCAGGCCGAAATTTCAGGTCGCGTTTCTTGAGTCATGACCATGCCTTCCTCCTTTATGAATACGCCCGCTCGTTATGTTGACTCAGATCCAATCCCATTCGCTCTTCTTCCGCCGGGACACGCAATCCCACCGAACGATCCACGAGTTTCAGAATGGCCCAGGTGCCGACCGCCGAGAAAACCCCGACAACGATGACTGTCAGTCCCTGCACCGCAAAAAAGCCGGCATTGCCGTGCAATAGACCATCGACCCCACCGGCGTTGACCGCCTTCGTCGCGAGAAGGCCCGTCAGCAGAATGCCGCCTATCCCGGCCACCCCGTGGATGCCAACCACGTCCAACGAATCGTCATAGCCGAACCGTGCCTTCTTCATGATTGCGAGATAGGACAGGATTCCGGCGGCCATCCCCATAGAGAGCGCGGAGAACGGGCTGACATATCCCGCTCCCGGGGTGACCATTGCCAAGCCGGCCACCGCGCCGCTGGCGATGCCCAGCACCGTTGGAGTTCCCCGATGCCACCATTCGACCGCCATCCAGCTGAGGGCGGCGGTGACCGCCGCCGTATGCGTCGCCACGAATGCCACGACAGCGGTTTCATTTGCCCCTAGGGCGCTGCCGGCATTGAAGCCGAACCAGCCGACCCACAACAGGCCAGTGCCCAAGAGAACCATGGGCAGATTATGCGGCGCCATATAGTCTGTGCCGTACCCCTGGCGGGCGCCCAAGACGATGGCACAGACCAATGCGCTGATACCGGAGCTGATGTGCACGACCGCGCCGCCGGCAAAGTCCAACGCACCAAGCCCTGCCAGCCATCCTCCGCCCCAGACCCAATGCGCGATGGGACAGTAGACGGCAAGCGACCACAGGACGGAGAAGCATAACAGCGCGCTGAACTTCATCCGCTCCGCAAACGCACCGGTGATGAGCGCCGGTGTAATGGCCGCAAACATCAACTGAAAGACCATGAAGGCCTGATGGGGGATGGTTGGGCCATACACGGCATGCGGCGTTAATCCGACGCCATTGAGTCCCGCCCAGGCGAGACTGCCAATCAACCCGTTCACGTCCGGCCCAAATGCGAGACTGTAGCCGACAAGCACCCATAACAGGCTCACAAGACAGAGAATGACAAAGCTGTGCATAATCGTAGCGAGGACGTTCTTACTGC
>DASTJX010000334.1:0-10040 GCA_035716265.1 Nitrospira sp. | reverse complement strand
GGCATCACCCATTCGAGCCGTTTGGCGTTGGGCCCCACTCCGGCGCGACTTGCCGGCATTCCGGTGTTTCTCCTGCCCAATCCCAGCGGACGTAACGCCCACTACTCCTACCAGAGGATGCTCGATGCATTTGTTCTACTGCGCAGGCTTGCGGAGTAACCGGTCAAGGGGTCTTTCCAAGATTGTGCAACCATCGTAGTTTCGATGTGCACGCCAGAGAAGACCGGCACCCTTTCCCGGTTCTCTGTGACCGGAACCACATCGTCCTTGTTTCTGAAGAAAAGCTCCCCGCTGACCAAACTTCACCTGAGGTCGAGTCCATAGGCATTAAAACGCCACTCTGGTGATCGCCACCCAGTAACACGCAGGGGCTCGATGCCGTCCGTCTCTCGTTTGGAACCGCCCGGCCAATCATGCTATCTTCACTGCCCTGAGTCGTCACCGGACGCAGGAATATTTTCTCCCAACCAGCTGGAGCAGAACTGTATGTTACTGAGCGGTAAAAAAGGATTGATCATCGGTGTGGCCAATAAGCACAGTATCGCCTGGGCCATCGCTCAATCCGCGTCCAGTCAGGGCGCGCAGCTCTTCTTCAACTATCAAAACGATCGCCTCAAGGAAAATGTGGAGGAACTGGTTGCGACCTTGCCGGGCTCAAAGGCGTTCCCTTGTGACGCAGCAGACGACGGCCAGATTGAGATGCTTATGACCCATGTCGGTAAGGAAGCGGGCGCGCTTGATTTCCTGGTCCACTCGATCGCCTTCGCGCCTCGGGAGGAGTTGACTGGCCAGTTTGTCAACACGACACGTAAGGGGTTTGCGACTGCGCTCGACGTCAGCGCCTATTCCCTGGTTGCCTTGACCAGAGCGGCCGTCCCCTTGATGACCCACGGCGGCTCAGTCGTGACCCTGACCTATCTCGGGGCCGAACGGGTGGTGCCTCACTATAATGTCATGGGCGTCGCCAAGGCCGCGTTGGAGGCCACCGTTCGGTACTTGGCCCATGATCTCGGCCCCCTCAACATCCGAGTCAATGCTATCTCCGCTGGACCGATCAAAACGCTCGCCGCCCGCGGCGTGTCCGGCATCAGCAAAATGGTCGATCATCACAAGGAGTTCGCCCCCCTTCGCCGTGCAACCGAGCAAGGAGAAGTCGGCGACACGGCGCTGTTTCTTGTCAGTCCGCTGGGCCGAGGCATAACGGGGGAAGTGATTTATGTCGACGGGGGATACAACATCCTGGGATCTCTGGCCTCGGTCGATTAACCCGTTAATGAAAAGCCCCTTCTGACCGACCGCATCCTGGCAATTCCTTACATCCGCCTAACTCTGGATTCGTTCGCCATCGTTTTCCACGGACTGACCTTTCACGGAGCTTCATTGCTCTTGGCTCGCAGTGTCAGACCTTCGCTCGATGCGGCCAACCGCGGAACGAAGCGTCTGGGGGATCGGAGTCAGCCGGTGGAAAATAAGCGGCCTCTATGAACAGCCGATGGTCTATTCAATCGATTGACGCAGCGTCTTCAGCCGACTCTGCCGCTTCTTGCTTTCAAGCCTCTTATATTGGGAACTCTTCGTCGGCCTCGTCGGGCGTCGTTTCTTTCGTGGGGTTGCGACGCTTCGAATCAACGTCCTGAGCCGTTCCAACGCATCCTCGCGATTCTGCTCCTGACTTCTGAATTGCTGTGCCTTGATGGTGATCACACCCTCGCCGGAGATACGGCTGTCCCGCAGCTTCAACAGCTCTTCTTTATAAAATGGCGGTAAGGATGACGCGCCTACATCAAACCGCAAGTGGACAGCCGAGGAAACCTTGTTGACGTGCTGCCCGCCGGCTCCCTGAGCCCGCATCGCATGGATCTCGATTTCTGAGTCTGGAATCGTGACGTGTGCGGAGATGTGCAGCATTGCCAGCTCGTCTCTCGGTCAGGCGACCTTCGGCGGCATTCTTTCACATGACGATGAAGCGGACAAGCGTCGGTCAGTCAAGATGATCATGACCGCACGCCGGTCGCAGGAAGGAACGCACAACGGAACAACAAAAGATTGACAACTACTTGAGTTCGGGAAGGCGATCGATGATGCGAAGTCGCACTTCATCACCAACTTGCATTTGCACCATCTTGGTCGTGAGACTGGTGCGCACACGTTGGGCGTCTTCCAGTTTGAACTGGACCTGGCCTCCGCAGCGCTCGACCAGATGAAACAGCAACAATGTGGTCAACCTATGCAACTCCTCATCCGTCGTGTGTTGACTCATGTTAAGGATCTGAGACATGGGATCAGCCTTTCCTTCGGATTGTGAGCCTCCTTATCGCTCAATGAATGGGTGCTCGACAATGCCCCGAAAGAAGGGGCTCGAACCTCACTCTAACTTTTGAGGTAATTCAATAGCTTACTGCAGCTCATTGACCGCTTTCAGCACTCTCTCAATCTCGGCGGGCGAATTGAGTAGTCCAGGCGCCACGCGCGCGTACTGTGTGGCGTACGGGGTGACGCTGGCGACAATGCCCCGTTCACGCAATCGACGGACGACCTGGTCAGGCTCGAGTCCCGCCACTTCAAAACACACAATCCCTGCGGACACATCTCGAGACAGCGGCGTACGGAGGGTGACATGCTGCATCTTCGCAAGCCCTTGCTTTAAATGATCGTTCAGATCATGGATCCGCTGGGTCACACGCGGCTTGCCGATCGCTTGGTGAAATACAAAAGCCTGGTCCAACGCCCACCGATGCTCGAACGAATGGAATCCGCCGGGAGTCATATAGATGGCCTTCGGCAACGGTCGTGGCGGGATGACGTTCATCCACATATCGTAGGCGTCCGAATGAAAGGTCGGGATAATGGCATTGGCGAAGGGCCAGGCCCGTTTATGCCCCCACACCAACCCGGTTCCTCGAGGACCGAACATCCACTTGTGCGTCCCTGCGATGAAGAAATCGCACCCTAGGTCGCTGAGGCGGAAATCTTCAACGCCCAGTGCATGGACTCCGTCGACGCAAAATATGATCCGGTCGTTTTCGGCCCGGGATGCATTGATTTTCTCCAGCGCCTGGGCCATCTCGGCGATGGGCAGTTTCAGGCCGGTGCTCGAATGGACCCATGTGACCGCCACGACCCTGGTTTGATCGCGCACCTGCTCCACAAGTTTTTTTATCAAACTCTCTCGAGAGATTCCCTTCAGCTGTTCATAAAGGGCAATCCGGCGTACCGTGGCTCCGGTCCGCTCGGCTCTCAGCCGCAACGACATGTCGGTCGAGTAATGATCGTGGGTCGTCGTGAGTATCTCCTGGTCGCGTTGGAGCGCTAAACCGCCGTAGAGCAATCCCAGTCCCATGGTTGTACTGTCGGTCAGGGCGATCTCTGTGGGATCGACGCCAAGGTAGCCAGCCGCTGCCCGGAGCACGATCGCCTCTTGTTCCTTTTCGTGAGCCAGCCAGTACCCGATCGGATCAGCATCCAATCCCCGGCGATGACGCTCGATCGCCTCCCGCACCGGTGTGGGATGTGAGGCGAGAAAAAATCCTGCGAGGTGAATGAGGTCATGGGAAAGCGGGAATTGATCTCGCACCGCCTGCCAATCGAGTGGTCCAGACGGCGGGGCAGAGAGCGCACTCGATCGAGAGAGGAAAGGCAACTCGCTTGCGAAGAGCGAAGTTCCCAGAGCCAACCCGGAGCGGACAAGGAAATTTCGACGATCGATCACGTCCATAAGCCAGATTCCATGACGTGATGTCTACTCTACTGCCGTAGCTGACGCACGGCAAGGGACCAGCATCCTAGGTCGAGTACTGTTCCATCGGCGGGCAGGTGCAGATCAAATTCCGGTCGCCATAGGCTTCGTCGATGCGGCCGACATGCGGCCAGAACTTATAGTCCTTCACCCATGGAGCGGGATAGGCTGCCTGCTCCCGGCTGTATGAGCGATCCCATTGCGAAGCCGTAACCGCCTGAGCGGTGTGTGGAGCGTTTTTCAGCACATTGTTGGTGCGAGGCTGGCGTCCGTCTATGATGTCTTGGATCTCGGCGCGGATAAGGATCATGGCATTGCAGAACCGGTCCAGTTCGGCTTTGGATTCGCTTTCCGTTGGTTCGATCATGAGCGTACCGGCGACCGGGAACGACACCGTCGGGGCATGGAATCCATAGTCCATCAACCGCTTGGCCACGTCCATCGCTTCGATACCGGCGGTGTCTTTGAATTGGCGCAGGTCGAGAATGAATTCGTGGGCGACGAATCCTCCGACGCCGGTATAAAGGATCGGATAGTGCTTTTCCAACCGCTTGGCCATATAGTTGGCGCTCAGAATCGCCACTTGTGTTGCCTTCATCAGGCCGTCCCTACCCATCAGCGCGATGTACACCCACGGTATCGTCAGGATGCTTGGACTTCCATATGGAGCTGCTGAGACCGGACCGATTGACTGAGGACCGCCCAGGCCCGTGATGGGGTGACCGGGAAGAAATGTCGCAAGATGACGAGCGACGGCAATTGGACCCATTCCCGGCCCACCGCCGCCATGCGGAATACAGAATGTTTTGTGCAGGTTCAAATGGCACACATCTGCCCCGATGTCGCCGGGACGACAGAGCCCCACCTGCGCATTCATATTGGCACCGTCCATATAGACCTGTCCGCCATGGGTATGGACGATCTGGCAGATGCGTCTGACATCGGCTTCGAATACACCGTGCGTCGACGGGTACGTCAACATCAGGGCCGCCAACCGCACACGGTGCTCAGCCGCTTTCGCTTCGAGATCCGTCAAATCTACGTTGCCTTGCTTGTCACATCCGACCGGCACGACCGTCATTCCGACCATCGCCGCACTGGCTGGATTGGTGCCATGCGCGGACACCGGGATAAGGCAGACATCGCGATGAAATTCTCCCTGACTCCGATGATACGCCCGGATGACCATCAACCCGGCATACTCGCCTTGCGATCCGGCGTTCGGCTGTAATGACACGGCCGCAAACCCGGTGATCTCGGCTAACTGGGCTTCCAATTGGCGAAACAGCTCCTGATATCCCCGGCTTTGTTCCGCCGGAGCGAACGGATGGAGCCGGCCAAATTCCGGCCAGGTCACCGGAAGCATTTCCGCCGTCGCATTCAACTTCATCGTGCAAGAACCCAGCGGGATCATGGAGTGCGTCAAGGAGAGGTCGCGTGCTTGAAGCCGATAGAGGTAGCGTAGCATCTCATGCTCGGCATGATACCGGTTGAACACCTCGTGGGTAAGATAGGGAGTCGTCCGGGCGAGGATGGCTGGGTACGCCGTCCGAACGGTTTGGCTCAGTTCCGGAATCGTAAACGGCAACCGTTGATGCCCGACGAAGACTTCCAACAGGCGCTGGACATCACCTACTTCGGTCGTTTCATCGAGTGAAACGCTCAGTGAGTCGTCTTCGTGCCGGCGGAGGTTAAGGCCCTGGTCATCGGCCCGTACGAGAATTTGTTCACTCTGCGTCTTCGTCAGACGTACGTGGACGGTATCGAAGAATTCCTGACTCCCGATATCAAAACCGAGTTGCTGCAGACCTGCGGCAAGTACCGCCGCCAAGCCATGCACCCGTTCGGCAATCCGCCGGAGACCGTCCGGTCCATGATAGACGGCATACATGCCCGCGATGATGGCAAGCAGGACTTGTGCGGTGCAAATGTTGCTGGTCGCCTTTTCCCTTCGGATGTGCTGCTCGCGAGTTTGGAGCGCTAATCGATAGGCCACCTGCCCACTGCGGTCTTTGGAAACGCCCGCGATGCGCCCCGGCATTTGCCGCTTGTATTCTTCTTTGGCCGCGAGAAAGGCGGCATGCGGCCCGCCGAATCCCATCGGGACGCCAAACCGCTGGCTCGATCCCACCGCGATGTCCGCGCCAAACTCGCCGGGCGGGCGCAACAGTGTGAGGGCCAAGAGGTCGGTCGCCACGACAACCAGCATTCCCGCTTGGTGAGCTTGTTGGACGAGCGCGTGATAGTCGCCGACATACCCATCCGTGGTCGGATACTGCAGCAACATCCCGCTCAATTGGGAGTTATCAAAATTGATCGCTGTCGTTCGCCCTACATGGAGGGTGACGTCCAACGGTTCCGCCCTGGTGCGCAACACCGCGATGGTCTGCGGATGACAGTCTTGCGAGACGAAGAATTCCTTCTTCTCGTGCCGCGTCGTCCGGGCGATTGCCGCACACATGGCCATGGCTTCGGCCGCGGCAGTCGCCTCGTCGAGCAGAGAGGCGTTGGCAAGGGGCAAGCCGGTCAGGTCCGCGACCATCGTCTGAAAATTGACCAAGGCTTCCAGCCGCCCCTGGGCAATCTCCGCCTGATAGGGTGTGTATTGCGTATACCAGCCGGGATTCTCGAGAATATTTCGTTGAATGACCGGGGGAGTGATGCAATCGTAGTAGCCCATCCCCAGATAGGAGCGATAGATCCGGTTCTCCTGGCCGAGGTCGCGAAGCTCTTGTAGCACCGCTTGCTCACCACGATGCCGCGGGATGTCCAAGGGACGGCCGAGTTGGATATCTCGAGGCACCGTCGCGTCGGTGAGGGATTGTAGTGATTGCAGGCCCAGTAGTGCCAGCATTTCTCGCACATCGGCTTCCGTGGGGCCGAGATGACGATGCACGAAGATGTCGGTCGGGTCTAAAAACTCGGGAGTCGTCATGATGGGTAATAGGCGCTCGGAGCCGGTGGTTCAACGAATACATCCGAACATTACCATGGGCGACCTCCCTTCTCCAAGCGAAGATCGTCGTCGGCTCCTCTCCGTCGACTAAGACGTCCAACGGTCCGTCCCCGCATGGGCAGCCCCGCATCAGACCTCGGTTCCACTGGAAATCGCCGGCGTCGGGTTTGTTATAATCCTACATTACCGCCATGCGAATCCTCGTCATTGAAGATGAAACCAAAGTCGGCTGCTTCATCAAGCGGGCGCTTGAGGAAGAGAGTTATGCGGTCGATCTGTGCGAAGACGGAGCCAAGGGCTTGGAGATGTCTCTTGCCACGAACTACGACTCGATCATCGTCGACCTTATGCTGCCCTCGCTGTCCGGCTTGGACATCATCAAAGGTGTCCGTCGAGAGCGCATTCAGACGCCGATCCTCGTGTTGACGGCGCAATCTCAGATCGATCAGCGCGTAAAGGGATTGGACGCCGGCGCGGACGACTATCTTACCAAGCCTTTTGCCATCGACGAACTGTTGGCCCGCGTGCGCGCTCTGCTTCGCCGTGGGGCGACCGACAGCCCCGGCATTTTGCAGATCGACGATCTGGTCCTGAACCCCGCCACACGGGAAGTGACTCGTGGGGGGCAGCGCATCGAGCTCACCTTAAAGGAGTATGCGCTGCTCGAATATCTCATGCGCCATACGGGACGCGTGCTGACTCGCCCGATGATCTCGGAGCATGTTTGGAACCAGGACTTCGACACGTTCACCAACGTGATCGACGTGTACGTGAATTATCTGCGCAACAAGGTCGACCGGGGACGCATGAAAAAGTTGATTCATACCATCCGGGGCAGTGGCTACATGCTGAAGGCCGACTAGCAGGATGCCGCCGACCTCACTCTTTGCCTCCTTTGCCTCGCGCCCATCCTGGTTCCCATTCCAGACTCAAACCGCGATGCGCCCTTCCCCGGTGGTCGTCCTTCCACCAACGGATGACTCTCTTCCGCCTGACGTCGCTTCTTCGGGAGTGCTCTGATGCCATTACGCCTCCGACTGAGCCTCTGGTATGGCAGCGCCCTCGCCTTGATTTTGGTTGCCTTTTCCACCGTGCTCTACTTCGTGACGGCGCGCAGCCTTCGGGACGCACTCGATCAGTCCCTGGAAGAAACCGCGGCGGCCGCTGTGCGCTCTTTGGAAGAACGGGGATTTCTGCCTCTGATCGACGAAGACGAACTCATGTCCCAATTTCCCGAGTTGGCGCGCATCGACAAGTTTTTCCAGATCTTCAGCCCCTCAGGAACAATCACGATTCGCTCTCCAAACGTCAAGCAACACGAATTGCCGCTGAGCAGGCGCGCATTGGAGGTGGCCTTTTCGGGGAAAACAATCTTCGAATCGGCCAAATATCCCAGGGAGCCTCCGCTTCGGCTGATCTCCGTGCCGATCATCTATCGGGGAAACCTGCTCTACATCGTGCAGGTCGGCACATCCATGGAGTCGGTTGACCAGACGTTGAACCGTCTCCTGCTCGTGCTGTTGGTCACCATGCCGCTCGCGCTGGCTGTCTCACTGGCCGGAGGGTGGTTTCTTGCCGGACGGGCGTTGCGTCCGGTCGATGCCATCACGCTCGCCGCACAACGGATCGCAGGCGGCGATCTCACGCAACGGTTGAACGTACCGGCCTCCCCTGACGAAATTGGCCGTCTTGCCGGCACCTTCAACAATATGATCGCGCGGCTCGAGACCTCCTTCCGGCAGATCCGCCAGTTCAGCAGCGATGCCTCTCATGAACTCCGGACTCCGCTGACGGTCATGAAGGGTGAGACCGAGCTTGCTCTGCGTCGACCCCGTGAGGCGGCGGACTACACCGTGGTACTGGAAAGCAATCTGGAAGAGATCGACCGCATGACTCGAATCGTCGACGAATTGCTGTTCTTGTCGCGGGCGGACATGGGCGAAGTGAAGATGGAGCGCCTGCCGGTCAAACTCGAGTCCCTGTTGGAAGACATTCACCGACAAGCGTCCCTCCTTGGACAGGAAAGCAACGTGCAAGTCATGCTGGGCCTGGTGTTGCCGGCGGTCGTCTTAGGCGATGAATTGCGATTGCGCGAGCTCTTTTTGAACCTCGTGGACAATGCCGTCAAATACTCTCGTCCCGGCGGCATGGTGGAGATATCTCTGACGACCCATCTTCATCAGGCAAAGCTCGTCATCACGGACCAAGGCATCGGGATTTCTCCCGGAGATCAAACACGAATCTTCGACCGCTTCTACCGTGCCGACGATGCCCGTGCCCATACCAAAAAAGGGACCGGCCTGGGTCTTGCGATTTGCGCCTGGATCGTGGAATCCCATCATGGGCGCATCGAAGTGCAGAGCGTGCCGAACAAGGGCTCGACATTTACCGTGACTCTGCCGCTGGCGACTCCATCCTCTTAAAGACTTTTAATATCCTCCTAATCGAGCTCTCATTGCCGCTTGCTATCGTCCTCTAACGATGTTCTGGCGACCATGCCGCATGTTCAACTTTCAATCTCTGAGGAGGACGTATGAATGAGCTGGTTGGTAGAGCGCTCGGCGGGCTGGTCGGTATGGCCCTGCTGAGCACGATGATCTTCTTCGGTAGTCAGTCATTGGCTCCTGTTCCGGCGTCCGGTTCTCCGGCCACTGGACCGATCGGGACGCTTCCGGCCAACGGGTTTACGGAGGTGGCCAAAGCGGTGACTCCAGCCGTCGTCAACATTACGACCGTGATCGGAGAAAAGGTCTCCGGCCGACGCGGTCAGGACGAAATGCGGGAACGCATGGAGGAATTTTTCGGAGGCCCGAACGGTCCCTTAGGGCCGAAGGGTCCATTTGGACCCAAATTCCGAGGACCGGAAGGCCCGAATGAGCCGCGTGGTTTTCATGGTGGCGGGCAAGGCTCGGGTGTCATTGTGTCTCCAGACGGCTATGTGCTGACCAACAACCATGTGATCGACGGCGCGCGTGAGGTGACCGTGACGCTCCCCGACAAGCGCGAGTTTCCGGGGAAGATAGTGGGGACTGATCCCAAGACCGATCTGGCTGTCGTCAAGATCGAAGGCAAAAACCTGCCGACCGTCGCCTGGGGAGACGCCTCCAAGCTCCAAGTCGGAGAATATGTCCTGGCCGTCGGCAACCCATTCGGGCTCAATTCAACGGTGACACTTGGCATTGTCAGTGCGTTGGGCCGTGGTCGCATGGGAATCACCCAATACGAAGACTTCATTCAGACGGATGCCGCCATCAATCCCGGCAATTCGGGTGGCGCCTTGGTCAATACCAAGGGAGAGCTCGTGGGCATCAATACAGCGATCTTCTCTCAAAGCGGCGGCTATCAGGG